>CAZSTU010000158.1:0-6694 GCA_964609745.1 uncultured Halanaerobiaceae bacterium | reverse complement strand
AATATACAGGGGCTTAGAGGAAAGTATTTGCGAGACAAAGGGTGATTGTTTTGTTGGATGAATTAAGAAAAAAAATAAAATTTGATCAGTTATATTCTTACTGTCAGTTAAATAATGTGCTTGCTATGTATTTATTTGGCTCCCAGCTGGCAGGTGATAATGATAAATTCAGTGATCTGGACCTGGGGGTTGTCTTCTGTTCTGCAGAAAAGGAGAAATTAACTGATGTAAACTTTTACATACGCTTTAAAAACGGATTAATGGATTATTTCGATTTTGCTGATATTGATCTTTTGTTTTTACAAAATTCAGGTTTAAAAATTGCTTTTGAAGTAATTAAAAGAGGGGAACTGATCTATTCTGCTGATAAAGAGAAGCGTTTAAATTATGAAGATATGGTAATTTGTAGAGGGCTTGATTTTAAGATGGAAATATCTCTTTATTATGAAGAACTGCAGGAGGAAATATTAGACAGGAGGTAAGATAATGGTAAATAAGGAAATTTTACTTGATCGGTTAAATATAATTAAAAATTCGATTGAGAGACTAAAAAAGTTATCTAATATTTCAGAAGCAGAGTTTAAAAGCAGTGATGATTATTATGCTATTGCTGAACACCATCTGCGCCGCTCTTTAGAAGCTGTTCTAGATATTGGTAGACATATATGTGTTAAAGAGAGCCTGGGAAAACCTCAGGATTATACTGAAATTTTTGATATTTTATATAAAGGTGGAGTTCTAGATAAGGAGTTTGCTGAAAGGATCAGGGGAATGGCCGGGTATAGAAATCGTCTGGTTCATATGTATAATCAGGTTAGTAGAGATGAATTATTTCAGATTATACAGGAAAGAATGCTTGATTTTGAAAAATTCACTAAGGAAATTCTTGAATATATCAACCAGGAAATATGAGATAGTGTTGATATGTTTGCACAGTGGAAGAGGGAGACAAGCTATAAGCGAGAAGAAAGTTTAGATATTTCTGCAATTAGAGTCAAAGCAGCAAAAAGAGAAGATAGAGTGTTTTTAAATCCCGAGGCCAGAAATTTAATAGAAATAGGTAAGTCTTTTTTTTGTGTCTTGCAAAATTATATTTATTAATATTTGCTAAATAAAAGAAGGATTTTAGCATAAATTATAGAAATAAGTAATATAAGTTATTAATATTAGTACACCTCCGAGCTATTTCTTCTAAGGACTGCCCGTCTATGAAGTTATAGCCGTCAGGGTTTCTTGCAAGAAATTGAGAAGCCTCCCGTGCTTGGAAAGGAGCAAAAAATCAAAGGAGGTAGTAGTATGGGCAAAATTTATGAATATTCTGTTTTAAGGGTAAATTTGAGTAGTGGAGAAATTAGCAGAGAAAAAATTGCGGGAGAAATGGTAAAAAAATATCTTGGTGGTAGAGGTCTGGGTTCAAAAATACTTTATGATGAAATTGATGCAGGTGTAGATCCTCTTGGGCCAGAAAATAAATTGATTTTTGCTTCTGGGCTGCTGACCGGAACCTCTGCCTCAACTGGTGGTAGATATATGGTTATCACCAAAGGTCCTTTGACAGGAACAATTGCCAGCAGTAACTCTGGTGGTTTTTTTGGAGCAGAAATGAGATTTAGTGGTAATGATATTATAATTTTTGAAGGTAAAGCTGAAAAACCTGTTTATCTTTCTATCAAAGGAGAAGAAATTGAATTAAAAGATGCCTCAGATCTCTGGGGTAAAAAGGTAAATGAAACTACAGATATGTTAATAGACGAAATCGGTGATGATAGAGCAAGAGTTAGCTGTATTGGGCCTGCTGGTGAAAATCAAGTTCTTTTTGCCTCAATAATGAATGAGAAAAACAGAGCTGCAGGAAGAACCGGTGTTGGAGCAGTTATGGGCTCAAAAAATCTCAAAGCTATTGCTATTAAAGCAGATGAAAAGCAGGTAGAATATTATAAAGATGAAATGATGAAAGTTGTAAAAAAACAGACTAAGATGCTCAAAGAAGATGGAGTAACAGGCGAAGGTCTACCTCAACTTGGGACAAAGGTCCTTGACAATATTATAAACTCTAATGGCCTTTATCCAACTAAAAATTTCCAGTATGCAACCTTTGATAAGGTAGATGAAGTTTCTGGAGAAGCTTTAGTTGAAAAAGGATATCTACAGGGAAATAAGGGATGTTATGGTTGTCCCATCCGCTGTGGTAGAGATGTTGAATTACCCAGTGGTCGCAGTGGTGAAGGTCCGGAATATGAAACAGGCTGGTCATATGGTGCAGACTGTGGTGTGGATGACCTGAATGCCATTACTGAGGCTAATTTCTTATGTAATGAGCTCGGTCTTGATACTATCTCTGCCGGAGCGACTATTGCCTGTGCTATGGAATTGTATGAAAAAGGGCATATTGACAGGGAAGAACTGGAAAATGGCCCGGAATTAAACTTTGGTTCTTCAGAAGCAATTGTTTATTATACCAAACAGATGGCATATAAAGAAGGTTTTGGAGAAGAACTGGCAAAAGGGTCTTATAGAATGGCAGAAAGCAGGGGCCATCCTGAGCTTTCCATGACTGTCAAAAAACAGGAACTACCAGCTTATGATCCCCGTGGTGTACAGGGTCATGGTCTGCAGTATGCTACTTCTAATAGGGGTGGCTGTCATGTGCGCGGTTATTTAATTTCACCTGAAGTACTGGGTTCACCCGAAAAGCTTGATCCTCAGGAATTAAAAGGAAAACCTGAATGGGCCAAAACATTTCAGGATCTGACAGCAGTTATAGACTCAATTGGAATGTGTTTGTTTACCTCTTTTGCCCTTGGTTTAGAAGATTACACAGAAATAGTCAATGCAGGGACAAAGTTTGAGTACTCTCCTGAAGAATTATTGCAGGCAGGAGAAAGAATATATAATCTCGAAAGAAAGTTTAATCTGGAAGCAGGTATTGAGCCTGACCAGGATTCATTGCCTTCCAGATTTACTGAAGATCCTCTTCCAGATGGGCCACAAAAGGGAGTTACCTCTCATTATCAAGAAATATTACCGGAGTATTATGAAATAAGAGGCTGGTCTGAAGATGGATATATTAGTGATGCAAAAATGGAAGAACTTGAATTAAATTAAAATGGCAGTCAAAGTAAACTTCTACTCATTATTTAAAATTAACCTATCTTCAACTGGAGAGGTGTATTCTCTAGAAGAAAATATTACTGTTAAAGATTTAATTAAAAAACTTGACAATGATTATAATGGTTATTTTAGCGAAAAATTGCTAAAAAATAATGAAATTAAAAAGGGCTCTATAGTATTAATTAACGGTAAGAACATTCTTCACATTAATGGGTTAAATTCAGTAATTACTAATGATGACGAAATAGATTTATTTCCACCATCTGCTGGAGGTTAATCATGTCATATTTAAAAAGACAGAATCCATTATTTAGTAAAAAAGAACAAAAGAAATTAAAAAATATGGTAGCTTTAATTGCAGGTGCCGGGGGCCTGGGTACAAACCAGGCCCAGCAGCTGCAGAGAATAGGTATTAAAAAGATATACCTGTATGATAATGATGTTATTGCAAAAAGTAATTTAAACAGGCAGCTCTTTTATGGAAAAGGGGATATTGGAAAGAGCAAAGTTGAAATAGCCAAAAGATATCTTGAAAGCTTTGAGCTTAGAACCAAAATAATTACATATAATAAGAATATAGATGAAAATCTTAAAATTGCAGAAGATGTAGATATTATTTTTGATGCCCTTGATAACTTTACTACCAGGTTTAAATTAGAAAAGGTTGCCCAAAAAAATAATGTTCCTCTTATCCACGGCGGAGTTGAATCATGGTATGGTCAGATTACAACAATGATCCCCGGCAAATCCAGTAGTTTAAAAGATATTTTTGCCGGAGTAGAAAATAATAAAGATTCACCTCCTGTTTTTTCACCTGTTGTCAGCACCATTGCTTCTTTTCAGGTTCTTGAAGGTATTAAAGTTTATTTAAAAAGAGATAATATCCTCATAAATAAACTTTTAATTGTCGATCTTAAAAATAATACCATAGATACAGTTGAAATCAATCCCTAGTGTTTTAAATATGTAAAAGATAAAAGCCATATTATAATTTTTGAGTTTTGCTCAACATTTTTTGTTGGGCATTTTTTTTATATTAATTTTTGAAAAAGATAAGATATTTTGCAGGATATTTTTTATTTGTCTAAAATTATACTATATAGTTTATAATTATTTGCAATTCAGGAGGAAAAAATATGAAAAAATCACATTTGTTTTAATTTAGCGTATAATTTTAAATTTTAATGACCGTTTGAAAAAAATATTAATGGTAAAATAGGAAAAAAATAGTTAACATGCTTTTAAATTACTTTAATTTATGATATAATTATAAAAAATGTTGTAAATTAACATTTTTTATAATTCTTTATTAAAGGTGATTATAATGAATAAAGTTGAGCCAGTTCGCGATAAAAATAAAATTGAAGAAATCAAAAAGATCTTAAAGAAAAATAGTTATAGAAATTATATGATCTTTGTCCTGGGAATTAATACCGGTTTAAGAATTGGGGATTTATTAAAATTAAAAGTTAAAGATGTGAAAGACAAAAGTCATATTATCATTAAAGAACAAAAAACATCAAAAAATAAGCAGTTTTTGATTAACTCAAATCTGCGCAAGGAACTTAATAAATATATTAAAGGCATGGCTGATCATGAATATCTATTTCAAAGCAGGATCGGTGTAAACAAACCATTATCTCGCTTCCAGGCTTTCAGGATATTGAGTACAGCCGGCAAAGAAGCTGGACTTGATAGAATAGCCTGTCATTCTACCAGAAAAACTTTTGGCTATCATCATTATAAGAGACATAAAGATGTTGCCTTACTGCAGAAGTTATTTAACCATTCATCACCTTCTATTACTCTTGACTATATAGGTATTACCCAGGATATAATTGATGATTCAATTGCGGATTTTAATTTGTAATTAATTCAAAAAGGTTATAAAAATAAAGAAAAATTTGACTATAACAAACATATGTATTATAATATAATCATTGAGTGCTTATCTTATTTGTGATAAAATAAAAAAGAGGTGAGTAAGAGTGAGTGAGGAAATAAATTTGAAGGATATTATGGATTTGCTAAGGCAGATGAATAAAAGGTTTGACAGAGTGGACGAACAATTTGAGAGCTTTGAAGAAAAGTTTGCCATGATCGATAAGAGGTTTGACAGAGTAGACGAGCGATTTAAGGAAGTAGACAAGAGGTTTGACAAAGTAGACGAGCGATTTAAGGAAGTAGACAAGAGGTTTGACAAAGTAGATGAGCGTTTTAAGGAAGTAGACAAGAGGTTTGACAAAGTTGAGGGGGAACTGGCCCGGGTTAAAAGTGATGTAGAAGGTCTTAAAGTTGAACTGGGTCATGTAAAATCCCAGCAGCAGGAAAACACCCACATTTTAAAAGCACTTGAACATAAATCCGATGTCCATAAGTCCCAGTTAGATAAGCTCACCAATGAAACAGCGGAAATTAAAGGTGAAACAGAAGGATTAAAGAAAAGCCAGAAAGAATTTAAAGAGAGATTAACATTGATTGAGGGTAATTTGAAAGAGATAAAAGAAGATGTAAGCCTGGCCAATACTACTGCAGCCAAAAATAGGATGGATATTGAGAGGATTAAGAATATAAGATAATTAATAATAAGTATATTGTTATAACCATGATTAGCTCAACTTTTTTTAGTTGAGCGTTTTTTTATTTTATAAAAATTACTTGATTTTTTAATCATAAACCATTTTGTACATCTAGCAACTAATATGGTAAAATGTACATACAACAAAAAATTAAGGAAGTGACTTCAAATGACAGATAGAAAAACTTCTTCCGATCCAATTAAGATAAATAAAAAGAAAATTGTAGAGAAATACCCCCTGTTATTTAAAAATGATAATAACAAAATAGAGGAAAGATACAATTTGGCCTGGAAACAGGTTAGGCATATTGCCCAAATTCTTAAGAAAAATTATGGTGCTACCCGGGTACTTGTTTTTGGTTCTTTAACGGATAAAAATAAATTTTCAAAAAACTCAGATATTGATCTTGCTGTTAAGGGAATTGAGGATAGAGTTTTTTATAAAGTATACAGTGAAATCACAAGAAAATATACTGATTTTGATATTGACTTGGTGGATATTAAGGACTGTAGAAAGTCCTTATTAAAAAAGATAGAAAAGGAGGGTATTCAAGTATGAACAAACATTTTCTAACACTGGCAGGCAGAATTGAGGGAGAACTGGACGAGATAGAAGAGATAATTGCCCGGATTGAAAGGGGTTGGGAAAGGTACAATGTTGACAATGAAGAATTATATCTTGACAGTGTAGCCTTAAATCTACATGATTATTATTCTGCTCTGGAAAAAATATTTAAACTTATTGCAAAAGAAATTGATGATTCTATTCCGGAAGGGGCATCCTGGCATCAGGAACTTTTAAAACAGATGTCTATAAAAATAAAAAATGTAAGGCCACAGGTTATTTCCAGAGATACTATAGAGTTAATTGATGAGTATAGAGGATTTAGGCATATCGTTAGAAATGTCTATTCATATAAGTTTTCTTCGGAAAAGGTGGCCAGATTAATAGATAAACTTGATGAAGCTAATTTAAAACTTATGAATGAGATTCGTGGATTTCTG
>CAZSTU010000157.1:0-6766 GCA_964609745.1 uncultured Halanaerobiaceae bacterium | reverse complement strand
AAAATAAAGGGGCACACAATCAGCATAGTATGTTAGTAGTGGTAGTCTCTTATTAGTAGTAAATAAAGCATCTGTACTAGAAATGGCCCGGGAATAATTGATTGCACCTTTACCCTTATCATTTTGTTTGACAACATTTATGTTAGTTCCGTGAACCTGTTTGGCACAGGTAAGATCTTTTGGATTAAGGTTTAAAGCATCTGCCAGTATTTTTCTGTTTTTAATTATATTTTCTTTTTTATCATCAGTATGCAGCCCAATATTTAAACTTGATTAATTTCCATTACTTATTCCTCCCTTTCTTGTTGTAAACAATGCAGTTACATTGTTTCTTTTAAACTCCTCAATTTCAAAAAGAGCAATACCGTTTAACTTTATGTAAGAAAACATATATACACTCCAGTTTATTCTTCCTTTAAAAGTTTTTCCAGTTCCTGTTTAAATTTATTCACATCCTTAAACTGCCTGTAAACGGAAGCAAATCTAACATAAGCAACTTCATCAATATTTTTTAATTTATCCATTACTTTTTCACCAATTACTTCAGAGTTTACTTCCTGTTTCATTTCATTATTTAACTCACTAATTATTTCAGAAACCAGTTCCTCCAATTTTTTTCTGGGAACAGGTCTTTTTTCACAGGCCTTTAATAAACCCTTCATTATTTTATTTCGATCAAAGAATTCTCTCTCCCCATTTTTTTTGACTACTCTTAATGGAAGATCTTCTATTCTTTCATAGGTGGTAAAACGTTTATCACATTCAAGACATTTTCGGCGACGGCGTATAGCTGTATGAGAGTCAGTATAACGAGAATCTAAGACTCTGCTTTCAAGATTATGACAGTAAGGACATTTCATAATAATTCCTCCATTATACTTTACTTAAATAAGTATATCATAAGTCATTTGTTTTTTAAACTCTTACCAGTATAACATCTTCACCTATTTTTACAATATCATTCCAGTCAATTATAAAGTTTTCTTTTTGACTAAAAAATTTTAATATAAAATTAGAAGAGTGAGGGACGATAACTGCCTTTATTTTACCCTGTTTAATATCTAAATCCACATCATTGATATAACCAAGTCTTTTGCCACGCTCTATATCAATAACATCTTTTAAAACAAGTTCTGATTTTTTCAAAATACAACCCCCTCCTGAATATATTTTATTCAGAATAGAGTAGTTTGTGAATTTTAAAAAGAGTACTTTTATCAGAAAAAAATTTTATCTCAGGATGGGATTCAAAATTCAAAAAAGAAAAATATTTTATTAATTTAAAAGAAATTTTCAATTGGTCTTTATTATTTGCATTTTTTTGAGGCAGACATATAGGGGGGTTTAATACACACCACCAGTTTGAACCTTTAGCCTCACCAAGTTCAATTTTTAGAGCTCTATATTCACCGGATGGAAGACTAAGGTTACCATATGTTCTTCGTGGAAATAAATATTGACCTACATTTATATTGGCCTCATAATCCACATTATTATCTTCAAGTATTTCATTAACTATGTTCTGTAATTTAAAATTGTTTTTTTTAAATGAAAGATTATTACAGTCTTTTAAATATTTTAAAATACTCTGTCTTACACTGCGTTTTATTTTTTGATCTACTGGAGTATTACTGTTGGCGACAACATGTAATCTTAGCAATTTATCTGAAATATCATATTCTTGATTTGCTGGCAAAGCCAGTGCACTGGAAATAGAAAGACTTATATATCCTGTTAATAAAATTAGGAGGAACAGAGGCAAAATATTTTTTCTCATTTTACCTTCTCCTCCTGTACATATCTTTTTAACCTGTTTAAAGCAGCTTTTTCCAGTCGAGAAACCTGAGCCTGAGAAATACCTATATTTTCAGCTACTTCCATTTGTGTTTTTCCTTCATAGAATCTATATGTTAGTATAATTTTTTCACGTGTATTTAGTTTGCGGAGGGCTTCTCTCACCGCTATTCCTTCAAGCCAGATTTCATCCTCACTCTTTTTATCACAAATCTGGTCCATAACAAAGATAGGATCTCCCCCATCATGATAAATTGGCTCAAATAGAGAGATGGGATCCTGAATGGCATCAAGTGCATAAATTATATCTGCCCTGGGAATTCCCAGTTCTTCAGAAACTTCCTTTAATGAAGGCTGTTGTGAATTCTTATTTTTTAATAATTCTTTCATCTGCATTGCCTTATATGCGGTATCCCGCAGTGAACGGCTGACACGAATGGGATTGTTGTCTCTTAAATATCTCCTGATTTCTCCAATTATCATGGGCACGGCATAGGTAGAAAATTTAACATTTTTACTTAAATCAAAATTATCAATAGCTTTCATTAGTCCAATACAACCAACCTGGAATAAATCATCTACATTTTCTCCTCTGTTATTAAATCTCTGTAATACACTCAACACAAGACGTAAATTTCCATTTACAATTTTGTTTCTTGCTTTTTCATCACCACGGTGCATTTTTTTGAATAATTTTTCCATTTCTTTATTTGTCAAAACTGTCAGTTCAGCAGTATTAACTCCACTTATTTCTACCTTTTTACCCACTGATTAAACCTCCCATTAACTGGAATAATGTAATTGTATTAACATTATTTCCAGCGAGAGGCTATTTATACCATTCTGGCCACTTCTTTTTTAAGTTTTTTAATTATTCGTTTTTCCAGACGGGAAATATAAGACTGAGATATTCCCAATATTTCTGCCACATCTTTTTGAGTTTTGGTTCTTCCAGACTTTACAAGTCCATATCTTATAATTAATATTTTTTTCTCTCTTGGAGTAAGGCTTTCCATGGCTATCTTTAGAAGATTTCTATCGACTTTTCCTTCTATATTTTTATAAATAATGTCTTCATCTGTACCCAGAATATCAGCCAGTCTTAATTTGTTACCATCCCAATCAATATTTAAAGGATCATCAAATGAAATTTCGCTTCTTTTTTTGTTATTTTTCCTTAAATACATTAATATTTCATTTTCTATACATCTGGATGCATAAGTGGCAAGTTTAATATTTTTATTAACATCAAAAGTGCGTACCGCTTTAATCAAACCAATAGTACCAATAGAAATCAAATCTTCAATATCTATACCTGTATTGGAAAACTTTTTAGCAATATAAACTACAAGTCTTAGGTTATGTTCAATTAATAATTTACGTACACTTTCATCACCAGCTCTTAATCTATCTAAAAGATAATCTTCTTCCTCATCAGTTAGTGGAGCTGGCAATGTTTCATTACTTCCCAAATAGTAGACAGGATCTTTTTTGATATTTAGTATTTTTTTGACTTTTATTATAAAAAGCCTAAACTTAAGTTTAACAAAAAAATAAATTTTTTTCATAATATTTAGCTCCCCCTTATTAAATCTACTACCTCCGGATGTAACAAAGCCTGATATGAATCAGATTTGTCCAGATTCATATCTGCCAGTCCAATAACAGCTTTTTCAAAGCTCTTTTTCTTACAATCTTTAATTTGAATTTTATCCGATTTAACACCCAAAATTAGATTATTTTCCTGACCTACTGTAGAGCACGGGAGAAGTTTTATTCTCCTGCTCCAGCCCTCTTCCTGTAATATTTCGACTTTTGTAGATAAATCTCCATTTATAAAACTCTTAGCAGAAGAAATAAATTGAATAAATTTTTCTTCTTCAATTATTATTACGGGTTTTTTACTAATTGGATCTCTTAATTTATTTCCTGTATCTACCAGAGCTATTAATTCGATTTTTTTAGTATCTATTTCAATGAGTATTGTAAGATAATATTTTGAAAGGGATAATCTAGTGTGAAAATAATGCCAGCTATATTGCCCTATAAAAGCTATAATTGTTATAGCCAGCAAAATTCCTGTGGTGAGATAGGGAGTAGAATTAAAAATATAAAAGAGACTGGAACTTCCTCCTACTGCAGCAAAAGTAACTAAATATAACATAAAAAAAGATTTATAAAAATTGTTACTTTTTATTTTAATTTTAAATGCCAGTTTGATCATTAGAAAAGCAGTAACTATATTTAAAGAAATATAAAACAAAATATTAATTTCTTTTAAAGTTAAATTTAACCAATAATAAACAAAAGTATAGACCGTGGCTAAAAGTGAGGCTTTTAAAAGACTGAAGAACGAATAACTTAAGCCCAGTGATTTGCCCACGGCCCATAAAATCAAAAATGACATCAGGGTATTATTGAGAAAAAACAGGTCTAAATAGAGGATCATTATTTTCACCCAATTTTTATTCTATTATCCCACTCTATAAATATTTATGTAAAAAACTTTTTATTATGAGAGGTAAAATATATTATCCATTTTGCCTGCGCAAAAATGCTGGTATATCAAGATCATCACCATTAAAATTATTGACGTCAAAGTCCTGTTCATATTCTTCTTCCTTCTGAACACTTTCCTTTTTTTGATCTCTGTCAAATCCAGTTGCTATTACCGTTACCTGGGCCTCTTCATCAAATTGTTCATCAATAACTGCCCCGAGAATAATATTTGCATCTGGATCGGCAACTTCCTGAATGACTCTAGCAGCTTCATTGGCCTCATGTATGCCGAGGTCAGCCCCACCAGTAATATTTAAAAGCACTCCTTTTGCCCCATCTATTGAAGCTTCTAATAGTGGTGAAGCAATGGCCTGTCTGGCAGCTTCAGTAGCTCTTTCTTCACCATTAGCTTTACCGATACCCATAAGTGCAGAACCTGCGTCAGTCATTATTGTTTTTACATCAGCAAAATCTAGATTTATAATACCGGTTATTGTTATTAAATCAGAAATACCCTGTACTCCCTGACGCAAAACATCGTCTGCTATCTTGAATGCTTCCATGAGACTTGTCTGTTCTTCAGCTACCTCCAGCAATCTATCATTAGGGATGATAATTAGGGTGTCAACCTTTGTTTTTAATTCTTCTATTCCCTTTTCAGCTTTTTCCATTCTCTTACGTCCTTCGACTGTAAAGGGTTTAGTTACAACCCCAACAGTTAAGGCTCCTACTTCTTTAGCAGTTTCAGCAACAATGGGAGAAGCCCCTGTACCGGTACCTCCACCCATTCCTGCTGTGATGAATACCATATCTGAGCCCTTTAGAGTTTCTGCAATTTCTTCACGACTTTCTTCTGCTGACTGTCTCCCTATTTCAGGATCTGCCCCTGCTCCAAGACCACTGGTTATATTTTCACCTATTCTTATGGTCATTCCTGCATTTGAGGAGAGTAATGCCTGTGCATCAGTATTTATTGCAACAAATTCAACACCATCCAGTCCCTCATCAATCATTCTGTTTACAGCATTATTTCCACCGCCACCAACACCTACTACTTTAATATTTGCGAATTGTTCAACTTCTGTTCCAATATCAAACATTTATATTACCTCCTCTCTTAGAAAAAGTCATTAAACCAATTTTTTAATCTGGAAAAGAAATCTTTTACAACTTCTCTTCCATTTTTATTGTGGTATGTTTCTCCACTACCATTGTGGTATTTTAGACCATATTCCACCAGACCTATTGCTGTTGAAAAGACTGCCTTTGGTATTTTTTCTCCCCTCTGTACATATACCGGGTTATCTATGACATCTGAAAGGCCGTTAATATATTCAGGTTCTCCCAATCTTACCGGCAGATCAACAACTTTTGCAGCCATACCTGAAGCTTCTTCAAGCAAAGAAGCACCGCCGGTGATCACCAGTCCTGCTGGTGTTAGATCTCTCGGTCCTGCTTCATTTAATTCCTTTTTTATAAGTGAGAAGATCTCTTCCATACGCGGTTCAATTACTTCACATAAAGAGCGTCGAGGAATTTTACGTCTATCCTTACCACTGGCAGAACGAACTTTTACATATTCATCATTGTTAATATTTTTTATGGTGGCAGAGCCATGCTTAATTTTTATTTTTTCTGCTTCAGAAATGGGAGTTCTCAAACCAACCGCAATATCATTACTTACATGATTGCCTCCTACCGGTAAAACTGAAGTATAGGAAATGCTCCCTTCATGAAATACAACAAAATCTGTGGTGCCACCTCCAATATCAGCAAGGGCCACTCCAAGTTCTTTCTCATCCTCTGTAAGTACAGATTCACTTGAAGCAAGAGGTTCCAGTACAATATCTTCTACATCCAGTCCGGCCTTTATAACACTTTTTACCAAATTTTGTATAGAGGTAGTAGAGCCGGTAATAATATGTGTCTCTACCTCAAGTCTAACACCGGACATCCCCAGTGGATCTTTAATACCGGGACAGCCGTCAACTATAAATTCTCTTGCCAGCACGTGTATTATTTCTTCTTCAGAAGCCAGAGGAATAATTTTTGCTGCTTCCAGAACTCTCTGTATGTCACTATTTTTAATTTCCTTTTCTTCTCCGGTAACTGCCACTACTCCGTGACTATTGACAGAGGATATATGAGAACCGGCAATTCCAACGTAAGCAGAATCTATTTCAACTCCGGCCATTCTTTGGGCCTTTTCCACGGCTTCCTTTATTGCCTGACTGGTCTCTTCAATATCAACTACTATTCCCTTTCTTAAACCGTGAGAAGGAGAGAGGCCGATACCGACTATATCAATCTTATTTTCTGACGTAATTTCGGCAATTATGGCACAGATTTTAGTAGTCCCAATATCAAGACCGGTAATTATTTTTCTTTTTGCCAATGTATTACCTCCTCTCCCAGCAATAACTGGATCCTAATTATCAAAAAATGAAATAAAACTTTAGTATGACTTTTATTC
>CAZSTU010000156.1:0-6767 GCA_964609745.1 uncultured Halanaerobiaceae bacterium | reverse complement strand
GTTGAATTACTGACAGGAGTATTATTTCTTTTAACATATTTGAAATTTGGATTGTCTGCTAATTTTTTTATTTTTCTATATCTTATATCAAATTTGATTATAATCTCCTTTATTGATCTCAAAGACAAAATCATACCCAATAAATTGTCCTACAGCGGGATTATTGCCGGATTAATATTATCTTTCATATTTGATCATATTTCTTTTATCTCATCACTTGTAGGGCTTATTATTCCCGCTTCATTTCTTTTGATCATTGCTCTAATCTTTAAAGGTGGTATGGGAATGGGAGATGTTAAGCTTGTGGCCATGATAGGTGTTTTTACTGGTTATCTGGAACCACTGCTGGGTATATTCATCGGGGCCCTTCTGGGTTCAATTTTCTTCCTGCCCCTACTTATTACCAATAAAATTGACCGCAAAACACGGATACCCTTCGGTCCATTGATCAGTCTGGGATCAATAATAATGATTTTTTATGGAGATAAGTTAACGGAGCTTTACTGGTCTTTACTGTTTTAGATAGGGAGGTGTAAAGTATGTTTAATAAAATAATCCAGAAAATCAAAAGCGAAAGAGGAGCTACCCTGGTTACTACTTTTATGGTGCTCCTAATACTCATGATACTGGGAATGATCTATGCCTCCATCTCATTGACACAGACCAGACAGGCCCAGCGCCATGTAGATTAAAAACAGGCATATTATTATGCTCGCTCCGGTGCTGAAAAGGCCTTCAGTAGAATGAGCACAGGAATTGAAAATGAAGATCCAAATTACTTTGACAGCTTTTCCTGGGATTATAATGGGAATATAAAAGAAAGTAATAAAGAAGAAAAAATAAATGTGGAAATAACCCTACATGGTGAAGAACTAGATATGAATAATTTTGATGTAGATGATATAGAAGAAATAATCGTATCTTCTGCCGGAAGAGTAAACCAGAATAAAATAACTGAACAAACCAGTTTCAAATTAAATCCTCCGGAAGGTTTTACCCCACCAGATATAGGAGAATATCCCGATAATCCTAAACTAGTTCAAGATAATTATTTAACTGATGATAACAAAAAATGGGTATCTGGAAACAGTGGTAATATTAATGATACTGGTGAAAATATAGAAGGAGACCCAGAAGAAGCTGTAGTATTTCGCGGACCTGGAAATAGTTTAAAATTAAATAATGGTTCCGCTTTTTTCGAAGGTAAAACATTTTACTTTGATGATGAAGATGGTACAGATCATAAAGAACATCCAATACAGATATTTTCAAACTCTAAACTGGGATTATATTCAAATACTATTATTTTTTATATAGATATTGAATTTAAAAAAACTGGAAACGAAGATATAAAAGAAGATGGCAAACTCTGTCTAAATACAGCTGAAGACAATGACACTGAAGAAGGTCTGGTATATTTTACTAATGATCTGGTAGCTGATGGCGAAACGTTAGTTAAAAAGGGTGCATATAACTTCCCCAATGAAGGAGTATGTTTACCTAAGGACTCTAATCTTTTAACACCCTATAGTGCAGACAGAAGCAACATAGATAACTGGATCCAAAAATGGGAATAGGGATCTGATAACATGAGAAATATCAACAACATAAAAGGATTTACCCTTGTGGAAATTATTATAACCATAGCCCTTCTGGGAATAAGTTTAATACTAATCCTGGGATTTTTCTCCAGTAATGCCGTACAGATTATTACCTAAGGGAACAAAGAAAGAGCTGTCTCAGAAACTTCCAATATCATAGACACTATAATTGCACTGGACTATGAATATGATATAGTTTATTCATCTGGAGAAATAGATGATGCAGAAACAATAAAAAACATAAAAGAAGAATTAAACGATAAATTAGAAACTTTAATATCTGAGAAAGTTTATAACAAGTTGAAACACGTAAAGTGCTCAAATCTGGGGAATAATGCTAACTCTAATGAAATAAGATACTGTATCTATGACCTAAGTGAAGATGGTTTTAAAGTAAAATTTGTCAACTTTTATCAAAATGGTAAAAGAAATATAACTCTTACTTCCTATATAAGGAAAAATGCAGATGAAATATAATAAAGGTTTTACCCTTGTGGAGTTAATAGTTATACTGGATGTCATGGCGTTGCTCTTAACTACTATTTTTTCAATGTTAATTTCAGGTTTTGAAAGTTTTAATTTTGGCAGTACAAAGGCAAATGTACAGAGTGATATTCGTTTAGTTGAAGAAGTTTTTAATAAAAATTTAAGAAATGCCGAAAATATTAAAATTAATAATAGCGGAAAACTGGAAAATAATTCAAACACTTCAGAAATAATTTTAGAAAAAGGAAAAGATGGACAATATTATCTAAAAAATAATGATCGTAAAATTACTGAAGCAATTTTTACTGATATAGTTGTCAAAGTTGATAATATTGAAATCAATGAAAATAAAACAAACAGTATACTGGAGTTAAAACTAAAATTTGAAGATAATGAGCCCTATCAAATCAAAATATTATTAAATAATTTTGACTTTGATAATGAAGGATGGCAAGAAAGTTTAATAAATCATAAATTGGAATATCAAACTGGAGGGAATTAAAATGATATTTGGTCTGGGAAATAAAAGATTAACCACAGTAGATATAGGCTGTCATGCCATCAAGGCTGCTGTATTAAAAAAACACGATAAAAAACTGGAAATACTGGAAGCAGAGTATGAAAAGCTCCCTCCAGAAACTATAGAAGATGGAAGTATTATCGATCAGGCAATAGTTACAAATCGAATGGAAGAACTATTTTCACGTCTTAAACATTCGCCCAGAAAGGTCATTACAACAATACCCAATAATGATTTGATCATCCGCACTATTGAACTCCCGGCCATGAGTGAAAAAGAACTAGAAGAGGCCCTTAAATGGGAACTTGAAGAAATATTACCTTATTCAATAGAAGATACCGTATTTGACTATTTAGTCACGAACAAAGATGAAGAAAATACAAAAATATTACTTACTGCCACAAAAAAAGAGATAATAAATGATTATTCTCACCCTTTAGAAGAAATTGGCCATCCACCTGATGTGATAAACACCCAACCCATGGCTTTGATTTCTTTATTAAAATACCAGAAAATACTGGATGAGCCTACTGCAGTTGTGGACATGGGAGCAGATAAAACAAGGGTGGTACTCGGTGACTGGAATCAGATATACCTTTCACGCAGTATAGATAATGGTGGTAATGCTTTTACAGAAGCTTTGATTGAAATGGAATCACTGGAATACCGACGGGCAGAAGAAGAGAAAATCAAGAGAGGTATAATTTTTGAAGAAGAAAAAGATTTTGCTGAAGAGGATATATCCCTGATGGGGCTTGGTAATGATCAAATAAATATTGCCAGGGAGATAAGTGAAGAGATTAATAGATCCATTGAATTCTACAGTATAAAAAATAGAGGTGAAACAATAAATACAATATACCTTACGGGCGGTACCTCTAAGATGAAGGGTATAGAACAAATCATTCAAGAAGAAACAGATATATCACCTCAAAGGCTTAACCCTCTTTCTGGTTTTGAGATGAATAATATTAATATTAATATCAAAAATCATCAACTTTACTCAATAGTTATGGGACTGGCGGCAAGTGAGGTGTTAAATAATGAGAGTTAACCTTATTGATAAAAAAAAGTCTGGCTTATCTTTTAATCTTTTTGCAGTCAGTATTCTCCTCATCGTAGGTATTGTTCTCGGCGTTATATTATTAAATTATATTTATCTGGAAAGACAACTTACGACTCTGGAAAATAATAAAAAACTGGTTGAAGATAGATTAAGTGATCTTGAAAAAAAGAAAGAAGAATATATTGAAGTAAAAGATAGACTTGATGAATTAGAAGATAAAAAAGTGGAAAGTGATAGGGAAAGTGACGAAAATTTTCTCTGGGATGAACTTCTCATCTCTCTATCCCATAACATTCCAAAAAAGACAATGCTCAGAAATATACGGGTGAATAACCGTCAAATAACACTTTCAGGCAGGTCGGCTAATAGTGAAGAAATTAATAGTTTCATTAATAATTTAGAAAAAGATAATTTAATATCAAATATTGAATTACAGCAAATAAGCAGTGGTAATGATCTTGAATACAGTCTGCAAATGCAATTAAATACAGAGAGGGGGAACTAAAATGTTTGCCCAGCTCTCCAGACGGGAAAAGATAATAATTTTATTAGGAATTTTAATAATCATTTCATCCGTCTATTATTTTTATATTTATCAACCAAAAAAGCAGCAAATAACTCAACTTGAAAGAGAGATAAATACCGCCAGAGAAGAAATACCGGTTTTAATGCATATCCCCGAAGAATTACCAAAATTGAAGGAAGAACTAACAGAAACAGAGAAAAAAACTAAAATTTCTCAACCCACAAAAGATCCAAAAAGTGCTGCTGAATTGATGAATATCTTTTTTGAATTAAGCGATAAAAATAATATTGATTTAACAAACTTCAGACCTCAAACTCAAGAAAATTCAATAGAGTTAAACATAACCTATACAGGTGAATTTTCCCGCATATTATCATTATACAAAGATTTTAATGATTTAGATTATGATTTTCAGTTTCAGCGGTTCAGCCTGCAACCAGCAGAAAATGAGCTAAGAGGAGAACTAACTGTCCTGGTACCAAGAGGGGAGGATAATGAATGAAAAAATTTTTAATTACCTTCATTACTATATTATTATGTATTATGATTATAAATCTTCCGGTCAATTCAGAGGACTATGATAATCTTCGTAATCCTTTTAATGACTACCAAACAGAGGATAAACAGGACGAAGAGAATAAAGATAAAATTGAAGATAATGAAGAAAAATTAAAAAGTAATGAAGATGAAGAAACTAAAAACGAAAATGATGAACTTGAAATACCTTTTAACTGGAAAGGACTCATAGCCTATGATAAAGGTTATCTTATTTTAATTGGAACAGAGGAAGGCAGCAGGTTAATTTCAGAAGGTGAAAAAATAGAAGGATATACTTTAAGGAGTGTCTCAGTAGATAAAATTACTTTTGAAAAAGATAACAAAAAGGGCAGTCTTAAATTGAGGGGGGAAGAAAATGAGTAGCAATTTAAAGAAAACTATTATGATTGCAGTACTGCTAATTAGTCTATTATTTTCTATTAATTATCAAATACTGGCAGCAGATGATAATACAATAGAAGAAATGGATTTTAAAGATACAGAAATAAAAGATGTGTTACAGGCATTAGCCGAATCAGCAAATAAAAACCTTGTGGTAGATAATTCTGTAGAAGGTGAAATATCAATTCATTTAAAGGATATTAATTTCGAAGATGCTCTGGATCTTGTTATATCTTCCTCTCATCTTGATTATAACCTATCAGATAACACAGTTGTTGTAGCAACTCCAGAACGCATTGAAGAACTTTTTAGTGAAGAGGATACCAGAATAAAAGAAATAAAACACATTGATTCCAGCAGAGCAGGGGAAATTCTAGAAGATATTTTCCCAAAATTATCTTCAGTAACTGTAACTGATAATGATCAATTAATTATTAAAGGGGAAAAAAACTTAGTAAATCAAGCAGTTGAAATGATTGATAAAATAGATATTACTGATGATAAAGAAAAAGCAGAAGAAATGGAAGATGAAAAAGAAGAAGAAAAAATCTTAGAAACCAAAAAAGTCCGAGATTATAACCAATCCACAATAACCGATACACTGGAATCATTTTTTCCCGATATACAGCTGAACTCTAATGAGGATAAAAATGAAATAATTGTCAGAGGAAGTGAAGCTGAAGTAACCCAGGCTCTAGAGATTGTGGAAAAACTGGATAGCAAAGATGAAAGCCTGGAAGAAGAAGAACCAGAAGAAGAAGAAACGGAAGAAGTAGAAGAAGAAAAAGAAAAAACATCCATAGCCAGAATTGACCACCTGGAACTGGAGACAATGGAAAACATACTTGATGATACTTTTAGTGATCTTACCCTGAGTCTTAATCCCGACAGTAATGAAATTATAATCAAAGGTAAGGAAAGTAACATAAAGGAAGCAGAAGATATTATCTCTCAGCTGGACAAACCGAAAAAACAGGTAATGATAGAGGCCAGAGTGGAGGAGATATCAAGATCAGAAACAGAAGAAATTGGTTTTAAAGCTGAAGATAATAATCTGGCCAGAATTACTTTTTATAGAGAAGGTAATAAATTTACTGACGCAGAACTTAACTGGCCTGATTACCTTGATATGTTAAAACAAGAAGGTAAATCAGAAACACTGGCCAATCCGCGGATGATGACTTTGAATGGTGAAGAAGGCAGCCTGTCCATCGGGGACAGGATCCCTGCAGTAATGGGTGATGAAGAAGATTCTATTGAATATATCGAGGCCGGAATCAATCTGGAATTTGAACCATGGATTACTAAAGATAACCTGGTCAGACTTGATGTTGACACAACGGCCAGCAGCCTGGGAGAAGAAAGCCATGGGGATTATCCAACAATTAAAAACAGAGAGGCTTCCACCACTCTTGAACTAAAAGATGGAGAAACTTTTGCCATAGGTGGTTTAATCCAGGAAGACGATAAAATTGACAGCAAAAAAGTTCCCTTTTTATCTGACTTCCCCATTGTAGGAGAATTATTTACCAGAAGAAGTAACGAAAAACGCAAAACTGAGTTAATGATTTTCATAACTCCACATATAATTGATGGAAGAAAAGAAGCAGAAGGGGAAGAATACAAAAA
>CAZSTU010000155.1:0-6792 GCA_964609745.1 uncultured Halanaerobiaceae bacterium | reverse complement strand
GAGACAGCTGATAGCAAAGAAATAAGGGGCAGGAATTTAGTGGAAGGTTTGCCAAAAGCAATTGAAATTAAAGCTGAGGAGATTAAAGCTGCCCTCCAACAGCCTGTAGAAAACATTGTCAGTACTGTAAAAAGAGTGTTAGAGAATACTCCTCCCGAATTAGCTTCTGATATTATAAATCAGGGGATCATGTTGACGGGTGGGGGAGGTTTATTAACAGGAATTGATACCAGGATCCAAAAAGAAGTAGAAATAGCAGTTCATACAGTCTCTAAACCGCTAAAATCAGT
The DNA here is from genome assembly GCA_964609745.1 of uncultured Halanaerobiaceae bacterium. Lineage (GTDB taxonomy): Bacteria > Bacillota > Halanaerobiia > Halanaerobiales > DATFIM01 > CAZSTU01. The sequence continues at coordinate 6,502 of CAZSTU010000155.1, read as the reverse complement.
AACTTTAGGTACTGGTCTTGCTTTAGAAGAAATTGATACTCTAGAAGAGATTTTAATATCTTCTGGAGAATATTAACGAAACTCTATACTGTTTTTTTATAAAGGTAGCAGTTGTTTATGATGGGAATATTGTATGGTAGCCTAACAGGGACTTTAGTTTTTTTTCCTGATTTTTAGTTATCATTATTATTCTTCGGGGGGAGAAGTATCTAAAATTATGGGCTTTAGCCTGGTTATTTTGTGCAATACCCCAGCAGTCTCCTTTTACGACTCATGGATGATTTTATGTCTTTAGAATCAAGTAAATCCTGTGCTTTATGACTGGCATACTGACTTTCCTTTGTCAGAATGAAATATAAGACCCTTTACTTGATTCCGTCTGTCAGTGCCATCTCTATAGCTGATATAATCAGTTGAGCATCAATGCTGGTACCTATCGACCAACCAACTACTTTTATTGAGTAAATATCAAATTTAATCATTACAGCCTAACGTTCACGGAGATGTTGATTTTTTAAACCAGAGAATGCCAGAGATAACTGGCAAAACTGACCTGGAAAAATGCTGGTAGATGGTGCTTACCATGGCCCAGAAAGCAAAAAAAATAAAGCAACCAATTATTCAGATACTTAATGAAAAGAAGTAGGCCTAAATACAGGACCTGACTATAAGAGATCAGTAAAAAAAGAAATAAAAATCAAATATTATCAGGTTAAGATAGCCTGATAATATAATAACTGGCAGATGCGAAGCTGCTTCATATTTTATAAAACAAAATAAATCGTTTTTTAGGTGTAAAGACTGTTCAGATTGTTACTTTTTGGATAGTTTATATTCTTCACTCATGGAATGTTTTTTTCCAGCCCTGATGACTAATTCCTGGTTTTAGTTCACCTTTCTTTTTTCTTCTTCCTGAAGGTTAATATATATACCATCTGCTTCTACAAATAAATGAACTATTGATGCCTTCTTTTCTGATTGTCCGGAAATTAAACCGTATTTAAACAGGTTACGAATCTTTTTTTGTGATTCTTTTTTTATCTTCTTTCCCAATTTTTGTACCCAATTATGAATAGCACTGTGGCTTGTTGATACTCCCAGTAATTCTTCGTTCTTTTGGGCACTATCACGATAAGATTCACCTTGACCATCTTTGTTGCTGCTTTCTTTAAACCAGGAGACCGACGGTCATTGCAAGGAAAATTTAGGTATTCAACCGAAAGTATAGTACCACAGAACAAATAAGAAATTCTCTGGAATTAATTAAATTTTTTTTAAAAAACCAAACCAGTTAAGGAGACCGGTAGGTTAGTATTTTCCCACTGTGCTTTAATCTAGTCTTAATCTGTACCAACTATCTCACTTATTCGGCTCTCATTATCGTATTCATTTTTAGCTTTTATACAATAATAATAATTATTATTTTCTAAATCTATATCTTCATCTTTATAGCGGAGGATTTTTTTATTCTGAGGGCTATCAACACTTAAATCTTCTTTTATATTAATATTTATAATTTCAAGTTCATCTTCATCCTCAAAGTTATCATCATTAACATTTTTATAGATTATATAATCTTCCACATATTCCTCATTGTCTATTTTAGCATTCGTTTTGCTGTGTAGCCAGGACAATTTAACTACACCATTTTCGACATCTTGATTTATATCTCCCGGGGTTTCAGGGTATGGTTCTTCTACAATAAAGTTTATATTAATTGCTTTTTTCCCAATTTCTTCAGTATTAATATCAAATATATTATCATTTGTAGAATTTTGCACTCTCATCTCATATTTTTGGGCAAACTCCAGATGGTTTTCCTTCTCTTCATCAACATAAAAGTTATCTCTCCAGTCAACTAGATCTATTATAATCTTATTATCTTCTATCGAAATATTATCCGATTCAACTTGTTTAATCTTTCCATCATCTACATTTTCAATTTCCACTATTATTTCATTCTCCTGGTGAACGGTATTATTAAATTGGAATACCACATACTCCAGATTGTGAGGAATTCCTTCAATAAAATCTTCTTCAATATTATCCAGACCATCAAATTTAAGTTTAGTTAGTTTAAACTCCAGAAGTTCCAGACCCAATTTTACTTTTCTATCACGACTCATCAACAAATTGTAGTTATTACTATCTTTTTTTACTACCTTTTGACCATCTTCACCCTGCCATTCGACAAATTCATAACCTTCTGCATGCTCAAATTCTATCTTGGCCACAGCATCTTTATCATAGATATAGCGTCCCTGACCTGGTTGTAATTTTTCTACACTATAGGGATTATCCACATCTATATTTAGATAAACTCTTTTCTCTTTTTCTTCCTCCTGTAACATCTCACAACCGATCAGAGTCAGTATAATCAAAAAGAAGAATAATAAGAGGACAATTTTTTTATTATAATAAGATGATAACAACTTAATCAACCTCCATTTCCCTATACCATTCTAAAACTTACTATAAATATTTTTTGCCAGTTCAAATACACCCTCTTCTATTAAGGTTCTAAGTATCAAATTTATAACCTTCTGTTTACCTATTCCTGTCTCCAGTTCAACTATATTATCACCCATAAAAGAAAAGGACTGCAAATTAACTTTTTTCCCTTTAATTTCATCTCTTAAACTACGAGACCAGATTACTTCTCCAGTGGTAGAATCTATCATTCTTAAATCTATAGCAATAGTTGCTACAGCATATTCGTTAAAACCACCCAGTCCTGCTATTGATATACCCATACCGCCGGTTTTTTTATTCACCTGATATTCACTAACAGCTCCGGTTATAAAATAATCGGCTCCAGTTAATTGATTCAATTTGGGATTATCCCCTGCAGCCAGCAGATTATTTTTTTGTAAATCCTGTTCCTGAATAATACTATTATCATTAACTCTATCTAAAACTTTAAACTGCCGTGATCTTTTAAGAGCGGTTATCAACATATCGGTAGCTCCCTGACTAACCAAACTGGAACGGTTTTCTGTCATTTCCCCGGTTTTGTCAGATATCTCAAAAACAGCTATTGCCTTTTTTCCTTCTGGTTCAGATAATGCTGCTAAAAGTTGGGTAGAAGTATTAACATTATGTTCGGCCGAGGTAATGGTATCTGAATTATTTAAAATTTGTTGTTGTAATTCTTTCAGTTGAACTTCTTTATCCTCCTCAGCTTCTGTAGTAATAGAGAAACTAATAATAAATATTAAAATAAAAACTATTAAACCAGTGTTTTTAATCTTTTTCATCCTTAATCCTCTCCTTTGTTAAGGCATTACTTTACTCTCAGCCAGCATGAACACTGCTTCCTCCAGCAGTGATCTTACCACCAGATTTATTACTTCCTGTTTGCCCTTACCTGTTTCAAACTCTACGATATTATTACCCATAAAAGAAAAAGACTGTAAACCTACTTTTTTACCTTTAATCTCATCGGTAAGACTGCGGGCCCAGACAACTTCTCCTGTAGTAGTATCCACCAATCGGATATCTATAGCCGTACTGGCAGTAGCATTTTCAGTTGAACCCCCTATCCCGGCAATAGAAAGACCAAGTCCCCCTGTATTTTTATTCACCTGATACTCAGTGATAGCTCCTTTAATGACAAAATCAGCCCCAGTAATTTCTCCTATCTTAGGTCCTTGTCCGGAAGTAAGCCTATCTTTAGATTGAAGCTGTTGTTCATTCATAAAATCACCTAAATTGGTCCTATCCAACACTTTAAACTGACGGGACCTTACCAGAGCAGTTATAAGCATATCTGTTGCTCCCTGGGTTACTACACTGGAACCAGTTTCCTTTCTTTGTCCGGTTTTATCGTCTATTTTATAAACGGCTATAGCTGGTTTCTCTTCCGGTTCCGGTAGAGCTGCCAGGAGTTGGGTAGCTGCTGTTACATTTTTTTCTGAGGATTGAATCTCGTCAGCTTCATCCAAAATCTTATCCGTAAGTTCATCCATATCTTTTTTCCTAATTTCTTCTGCCAGGATAATACTGGAAAATAAAAGCGATATAATTATTAAGATAATTATAATTATACTTAAATATAATTTAGATCTGGTTAATTTCATATTCTCTTCCTCCTATGACAAAAAATTTACCAGTTGAAATCATCGCCCCAATTATCTCCCGAATAATCTATAGTAGTACTATCCCCACTAATCGTATCATATATATCAACAATAATTTCTCCAGTCTGAGGATCTTCAGCTACTGAAATTTTCAGATTACCGGTTTCATATTCTCCATAAGGCACTTCATCTTCACTCATAATCTTATCTACAATATTTCTTTGAGCAGAGCTGTAAAGTCTTCGTTCCAGACCTGAAGCAAATCTTTCAATAGGATCTTCTTCATCTTCTATTAAACCATCCTGTTTTTCTGCAGTATTTATAGCTACCTGGCGGGCATTAGGATTATTGAAAGTCTGGAAACTCCAACTCATGGTATACATAGAATCATAAGCAGAAGCTGATACTCCTAAAACTGAAAACAAACAAACTAAAACACTAATAGTTAGTGTCTTTCTCATAATTATTTACCCCCTGTTAAATTAAAAATTTAAATTATATCATCTAAAGTTATAATTTTATCTGAAAACCTGCTACCGGATATATTTTACTATCACTTATACTTCCTTCAGTATTAATAGCTCGTGCTTCCAGAAATAAATTATTGGTTATTTCCCAGCCAACAAAAAGATGATAGTTAGCTTTATCAGTAATCTCAGTGCCAGCACCCATATAAATATTGTTTCTTAAACTATATAAAGAAACAAAACTGGAAAAATCATCCTCTTTGCGTAAATAAAAAAGTTCTCCCATTACATGAACAGAAATTTTGTCTTTCTGCCAAACAGAGGGAGCAACTCTTAGTCCAGTATTAAAATTAGCTTCACCAAAATTAGTAAAAACCGTACCTATTCTGTGAAAATATACATTATTATTATTTTCTGTTTCCATCATCGCCCGGGAGGATTTAATTAGATCCAAACGCCATTCTAAATCCTCATCTTTTTCTTCAGCTTGAATCGGTATCACAAATAGACTGAAAGTTACAAACATAATTAAAAAGATTGCTGCCATTTCTGCTTTGTCCAAAATTACTCCTCCTCTCCTTTGTTTTCATTCTTTGTACTCTGTTTAATTACTGCTGTATTGTTATTTCCCTGCTGGTTAATTTTAGCTTCATTGGCTTCTTTCAACTGTTTCACATAGGAATAGTTAGATTGACCTATCTGTAGAATAGAACTAAAATTAGTGATATCATTGCTTAAATGAAAAGAAAAGTTATATATTCCGGTTTGGAAAATATTAGATATTTTATCCGATATTGTTTGAATAGTAATATTACCCCATTGATCTATAGTAATTTTTAACTCAGGTGTAAATTCTTCTTCAGCTATTGCTCTTCCAGAAAAGTTTGTGATCAGAAATAATATTAAGATAAAAATTACAAAGACTCTCAAAAACATCATAAAAGACACCTCTTTTGCTACCTAGTTAGCGAATAGAGAATCCATGTTCAGGTTCATGTTGTTGCCCACCTGTTCTATTCTGACTGAATCAGCACTTCCAAATATATTGGTTGAAACTGATAGATTGTTGCCTTTTTGGATAATTTCATTTTCTCCATCCTCATCTTGATAAATTTTTGCAGCAAGTTCATTTCCTTCTTGAATAATTTCAGCAAAGCAATCGTTTGCTTCTTGTTTGATTTTTGCCCAGTTTCCATTACCCTTCTGTTCTATATATGCTTCATTTTTATCTCCCAGCTGGAAAATATCGGCAAAATTTCCTGTTCCCTGCTGATTTATTGAAGCAAAATTTCTATCACCAATCTGTTCAATATATGCTTCATTAGGGTCATCATCATGCCTATTATTTGAGCCCAGCAGTTTTAATACCGGTAAGTTTTCACCTCTTTGTACTACTTTTATTTCATCCTCATCTTCCTCCAGATCAATAACTAAATTTTCCTCAGCTACAACTGTTGGCATAGACAGAAAGGTTAAGGTAAATAAGATAAGGATTAATAATGCTAATTTATAGGAAATATTTTTCATTAATATCACCTTCTTTCAGTAAAGATAAGAAGGCAGCTTGGTTTAACAAGCTGCCCTGTGTTTTCATCTTCAATCGGAAGTTTGAAATACTTCGGCTTCATTATTATTTCCATCTTGAGAAATATCAGCAATAAATTTTTCGTCTTCATTATCATTATTCTGATATACTAAAGCTTCATTATTATCTCCATGCTGGAAAGTACTAGCTTCTGAATTTTCTTGATATAATCCAATTGTATTATCATTACCTATTTGATTACCTGTAAATTCAGAGTTGCTTTGGGAAGCAGCAGTCCAACCTTCTATTCTATTTTCACTGGCACCAACAAGCTTATTATTATTTCCATCTTGCAAGAATCTCCAGGAAGAATCTTTTTCACCAAAATAACTATTTTCTTGTTCTAAATCTACTTCATTACGATTTCCCTC
>CAZSTU010000154.1:0-6833 GCA_964609745.1 uncultured Halanaerobiaceae bacterium | reverse complement strand
CAGCAGGGAACCCGGTTGCTTTATAATGTATTTCATTTTTTGGCTGAAAAGGAATAATTAGATGATTTTAAATAAGTTAAAGTTGCGGCTGGCTTTATATTTTATTTTATATAAAGCCAGCTTATTTTTTAATATCGGGTAGATTAAGTACAGTATGGGAACATTTAGGATATCAATTAAAAAAATCTTCGGTATGAAAAGAAATTAAATGAAATAAAAGCACATAACATATCAAGGAGGTATGACTAATATTATGACAGGCAAAAAAAATATTATTTTAATACTTACCGACCAGCAGGCTTTAAGTACAATGAAAGCTTTCTATAATAATTCTGTGTGTTTAACTCCTAATTTAAATAAACTGGCTGAAAAGGGAATTAAATTCGAAAATAATTATACAACCTGTCCGCTCTGTAGTCCTGCAAGGGGGTCTATTATGACCGGTTTGTTTCCCCATAATCATGGTATTACTTCTAATGTTCATACTTTAGGTTGTGGAGTGAATGAGATTCCAGATACTCCTGAAATGCTTTCCCGTAAATTACAGGAAGCAGGTTATAGTTGTGGTTATACCGGAAAATGGCATCTGGGAACAGACCGGGATAAAATGTATTGTGGTGAAAATGACCCGAGTTTACCTAAAGACCTCGGATTTGAAGGGCAAAATTTTCCCGGACATGGAGCAGGAGGATTTGGTTATCCAGATTACAAGAATTATTTAAAAAATAAAGGTTTAGAACATAAAGTAAGTCCCCCTGAAACGGAGGTAAAACCAATTGGGAATTGTGGAATTTTAGATGAACCCATAGAAGCAACTATCCCATATTTTCTTACAGATAAGGCTATTTCTTTAATAGATAAGTTTAATAAGGAGAATTCTCCATTCTTTATCTGGCATAATTTTTGGGGACCTCATGAGCCATATTATACTACCCGGGAATATTTTAATAAATATAAAGACATTGAAATTCCTGTCTGGCCGAATTACAAATGGGATTCACTAAGTTTTAATGGTCCCCATCTGGTTAAAACCCGCAGGGATAAAAATAAGTTGGACTGGTCAAGATGGGCAGCTACTTTGAAACATTATTATGGTTTTATGACAATGATTGATGCTCAAATTGGTCGTCTTATTGATTATTTAGAAGAAAAAGAGATAAGAGAAGATACAGTAATAATTTTTACTGCAGACCACGGCTCTACTATAGGTACACATGGAGGCATGGTCGATAAAGGCTATTCTCATTTTGAAGAAATTCAGCATACTCCTCTTATAATAGATTTTCCGGATAATAAGAAAAAAGGCATTACCAGGACTTCTTTTACTTCTTTAGTTGATATTTATCCTACCATTTTAGAAATAGCAGGAGTTAATACGGATAGTAAAGATGGTAGAAGTTTAATCCCATTAATTAAGGGAGAGACTAATGATTGGAGAGAAGAAGTAACTGTTGAATTTCATGGATTAAATAATGGTACTATGAGTTTAAGAACTATTAGAAAAGGAAATTTCAAGTATGGCTTTACTTTAGGGATGGAAGATGAATTATATAATTTGGATAATGACCCTTATGAACAAAATAATCTTATTAATGATAGTAACTATGATAAAATTCAAAAGGAATTAAAAAATTGTTTATTAGAGTGGATGAATGAAACAAATGATCAGATAATTAATTTATTTAGGAGTACAACTAATTTTGATTAGACTGTCAGGTGAATTCAATAGAGTATTATATTAATTTATCAAGTCATTTTTATTATTGATATTTTTTGCAATTGGGTATATAGTAGATAAAAAGTGGAGATATCGTTTTACGGCAGAATGATTTTTTCTACAGGGCATATGTTTACCCCATCTTATGCTACTCCGCATTGGTTTAAGACAAATAAATCAGAGAAAAAAGTACTGTTCAGTCATTATGGAATCCAAATTTAAAAGAAACATATCGAACACATATTAAAGGCATCTGGGGTAAAGTATGGGGGTTTATGCTGGTACAAAATGAGGAGGAAAAAAGTATGAACAAATTTAAACCTGATTATAGAAATATTGTCAAAGCCGCAAGAAATGTCAAACCGGAAAGAATTCCTTTATATGAACATATTATATCTCCAGAAATTATGGAGGAAGTACTTGATAATAATTTTAAGGAATTATATCATGGGGATAAAAGAGATAAACTTCAGTATTTTAAAAACATCTGTAAATTTTATCAGAAGATGGGTTATGATACTGTCAGTTTTGAACGGGTAATTACTTCTGTTATGCCTGAGAGTGGTGCTCTTGAGGGAGGAGTTGAGGGGGTAATTAAAAATAGAGAGGATTTTGAAAATTATCCCTGGGAAGATATTGTTACCCTGTTTTTTGAAAATTTTAGTGAAGATTATCAGTTGTTGAAAAAGGTAATGCCCAAAGGAATGAAAGCCATTGGAGGAGCAGGGAATGGAGTTTTTGAGTGTGTTCAGGATGTTGTTGGCTATGAACAGCTCTGTTTGATTTCTGTAGATGACCCTGATCTATACAGGGATCTTTTTAGTAAAACCGGAGAAATAATTTTATCAGTTTGGGAAGAATTGTTAAAAAGATATAGTGATATGTTTGCTGTTTGCAGGATGGGTGATGACCTGGGATTTAAATCTTCTACCTTAATTTCAGTAGATGATATTAAACAGTATTTAATTCCTCAATATACTCGAATAATTGAGGAGATTCATTCTTATGATATTCCTTTTTTATTTCACTGTTGTGGGAATATTTTTCCGGTCATGAATGATTTAATTGAAAAGGCAGGAATTGATGCTAAACATTCCAATGAAGACCAAATTGCTCCTTTTGTAGAATGGATCGATAGGTATGGAGAAAAAATTGGTAATTTTGGTGGGGTAGATACAGACCATTTGTGTCGCAAATCTGAAACTGAAATTAAAAAAGAAGTTATTGAAATTTTTAATTATGCTAAAAATGATAAAGGAGTTGCCTTTAGTTCGGGAAATTCTATACCGGATTATGTTCCGGTTGAAGGATATCTAGCGATGGTGGAAACAGTTAGAGAATGCCGCAATGAATAAAACATTGACCTTCGGTTAGACAACTAACAGATTCAGATTGATATCTGAAGCCATAGTGAGGTCAAAACACTTTCTTGCCAGTCGGACTTATTTTATTCCAGGGTATCGGCTGTATACTTTTTTTGTTCATATCGAGGAATTGAAAATGGAATTTTATGATTTATTATTACTAATCATATTTATACTCTGGGCAACCCGGGTAGAATAGAAGTTTTACGGATGCTCAATTTGGAGGTTATGTTATGCAACAGTTAAAAGGAATTATTACAGATATTCAAAGATTTTCAGTTCATGATGGACCAGGTATTAGAACTACCGTATTTATGAAAGGCTGTTCTAATAATTGTTTATGGTGTCATAATCCGGAAACGATTAATCTATCTCCCCAATTAGAATTTTATCCAGACCGTTGTATTGGCTGTGGAAAATGTTTTGAACTGTGTCCAGAAAAGGCCCACTTGAAGCAGGAAGGACATAAAATTGATCGGGAGCGCTGTATAGTTTGCGGAAAATGTGCTGATAATTGTTATGCTACAGCATTGGACATTACTGGTGAAAAAATAACTGTGGAGGATTTACTGGAAAGAGTTATGTTTGATGAAGCTTATTACAATAGTTCTGGAGGTGGTGTTACGTTATCGGGTGGTGAACCAGTACTACAAAATGAATTTTGTCTTGAGATATTAAAAAAATTAAAGGAAAAAGACATTCATACTACTATTCAGACAGCCGGTAATTATGACCTGGAAAAATTAAAACCTTTATTACCATTTTTAGATTTAATAATGTATGATTTTAAAGCCTGGAGTCAGGATATATTTTCAAAATATATAAAGGGGAATAGAGAACTCATTATCAGTAATCTTAAAGAACTTGATAATTATAATCTCCCGATTATTGTAAGGACCCCGGTGATTGGTTCGGTAAATGATACAGTTTTTGAGATTGAATCAATTGCAAAATGGTTAGGTGGATTAAATAATTTGAAGTATTATGTCCTGATTCCCTATCATAAGTTAGGGAAGATGAAGTATGAAGCTCTGGGGAAAGAAAATAATAATGAATTTTATACACCGGATAGAGAAAGGATGCTGGAACTTAGTCATATTGCTGCTGAATATATTAAAGTACATGATCAAAAGAAGGGTTTTATTTAAAAATAAAAGACCTATAAATAATTATGGAGTGAATTAATAATGAAAATACCTACTTATGATGAAAGAATAGAAGCAATTCGCAAAACCAAATTAGAATTTAATGATAAAAAAATCGAATTAAACGGGAATCATAATAATGATGATCATGGTTGGATCCCTTTTTCTGAACCAATTGAATATGAAAAGGTTTTAGAAAAGGAAAGTGGACTCTGTACAGGTATGGAAGCAGTTACTAAAACTTTTGTTAATTATTTAAAAGCTCATCCTGAGTATATTCATCCCATGAGTGCTTTCGCCGGAGCCTGGGGAGGTCAACTTGATGTTGGGTCAACCTGGCGCCCTGAACACCGTATGGATGAAGTTCAGGATGAATGTGATAAATATAATATTCGCAAGCGCGGTATATATGCAATGAATCATGTGGGCGGTGATTTGAAAATTGCTCTTGATCTGGGCTGGGGTGGATTACTGGAAAAAGTTCGTTATTATCGGGATTTTAATAATCCGGAGTCAACTGAATTTTATGATGGAGAAGAAAGACTTATACTGGCCATACAGGACTGGATTCGTCGTCATATTAAACATGCTCGTGAGAAAGCTGCTGAAGCAAATAATCCTTTTGTAAAACAAAATATGTTAGAAATTGCTGAAATGAATGAATGGCTTGTTGAAAACCCACCCCGAAATCTACGTGAAGCTATGCAATTTTTGACCTGGTTTCAAAGTGTTGACCGAATGTATTTTTTAAATGGTTCGCTGGGACAGTTAGATGAATTACTTCGCCCTTATTATGAAAAAGATAAAAAGGAAGGGATAATTACAGATGATGATGAAGTTGTCTGGTATGTAGCCAGTTTATTGTTCAATGATACTCATTATTCTCAAATTGGAGGTGAAAACCCGGCAGATGGTCATGACATATCAAGCCGTATGTCCTTTTTAATACTGGAAGGTATGCACCGTTTAAATATCCCTGCCAATATAGCGTTTCGGGTTCATGATAATTTGAATGAAGAGTTATTTGATAAATGTGTTGAATATCTATTTGAAGATGGTACTGGGGTATCTTATTCTTGTTCTGGGGGCTTAAATGAAGGTTTTGTAAAAAGTGGTTATCCCCTTGCTCTGGCAAGGATGCGGGCTAAAGTAGGTTGTAACTGGACTGCTTTACCGGGAATTGAATACTGTTTGCAGGATGTTACCAGAATTTGTCTGGCAAAACCGATGTTAATTGCTCTGGATGAAATGATAGAATCAGCAGAAGAAAATTCTCTGGAGAATTTGTGGCAGTATTATGTCAAACATTTAGAACGTTCCTGTGAAATTATTAAGGATGGTCTTGACTGGCATCTGGAATATAAGCATTTAAATAAACCTGAAGTTGTACTTAATCTATTTGCTCATGGTCCAATAGAAAGATGAGTAGATATGTCTCATGGTGGTGTAGATATAATTAATTTAGTCTGTGATGGTACAGCACTTTCCACTGTGGCTGATTCCATGGCTGCAATTGAAAAACGGGTGGTTCAGGAAAACAGGTTAAGCTGGAAAGAGCTGCAGCAGGTATTAAAGAATAATTTTAAAGGTGCTGAGGATATACGTTTAATGCTGAAAGATATTCCTCGTTATGGTGCAGGTAATTCCCGGGGAGATTACTGGGCAAAACGGATTTCTGATCTTTATAGTGAGATTATGGGAAGAAATACGAAAGCAAATCATAAGGTTTTACCCGGGATATTTTCGCATGGTGATGTATTTATGCATGGTGAAAATTTGCCGGCTACTCCCAATGGTCGTTTTGACGGTGATCCTATCTCACATAGTGCTGATCCAGATCCTGGATTTTTACCTGGAGGAGGTACAGCTCCTACTGCTAAAGCTAATGCAGTAGCTAAAGTTACCTGTGTGACAGGTAATTCAACTCCCCTACAGGTTGATATTGATAGTCAGTTAGCAAAAGAAATGGGTGGTCTGGAAATAATTAAATCTTACATTAAGACCTATAATGATCTTGGTGGAACTTTGATGAATATCAATGTTATCTCTAAAGATAAAATACTGGAGGCTCATCAAAATCCTGAAAAATATCCTGATTTAGTGGTCAGGGTTACTGGTTATAGTGCCTTTTTTAAATCTTTATCTGAAGAATACCGCCAGCAGGTCGTTGACCGCTGGATAAGTAATGGGTGATGGTGTTTCTTTTTTGAAAAAGGTTAATCCTGAGATTTATGTTATCCAGGTAGGTAAAGATAATTGCTGTGGATATCCTCATGAGGGGACTTTCATCCTCATGAGGAGACTCTGGCTTTACTGGAAGTAATAAAGTTCAGATTTAATGCAGGGCTATCTATGGTGATATTGTAGTGTAAACAGAGGGCATAAATTACAGTGTAATTATAAGTAATACAGGTGATTTCAGGGCTCCCGGCCAAATATGAAGAAAACGGTTATGTTCAATCTGTTGCCAAAATAAAAGAAGTATCCGGTAGAGGTCTGGGGCTAATTTTAAAGATATTGCTGAGGAGATTACATTGGGGAAGGGAAATTAAAAATGAGGATTACTGTAGTCCGGATAGAAGATGGGACTGTGGTTTCACTTGTCTG
>CAZSTU010000153.1:0-6838 GCA_964609745.1 uncultured Halanaerobiaceae bacterium | reverse complement strand
ACTTTGCAGGAAATACTCCGGATGTAGAACCCTACTATATACTCAGTCAGTTACCCGGAGAAGAAGATCCTGAATTTATTTTGATGCAACCATTTACTCCTGCCACCAAAAACAATATGATAGCCTGGATGGCGGCTCGTTCTGATGGTGAACACTATGGCGAATTATTTGTTTACAATTTCCCAAAAGATTCACATATATATGGTCCCAATCAGATTGAATCCAGAATAGACCAGGATTCAGACATATCACAGCTTTTAAGTCTCTGGAGTCAGCGTGGTTCCAGGGTTATTAGAGGTAATCTGCTGGTTTTACCCATTAATAATTCACTACTTTATGTAGAGCCATTATACATTCAGGCAGAGGAAAGCGAGTTACCTGAATTAAAGAGAGTCATAGTAGCTTTTAAGGATAAAATTGTTATGAGGCAAAACCTGGAAATGGGACTTGAAGCTGTATTCGGTGCAGCAGAAGATGATGAAGATCCAAAATCTGTTGATGAAACTGCAGGTCAGATGCTTGAACTACCAGGAAACTTAAAAGAATTAACTGAAGAAGCTGTAAATATTTACGATCAGGCCCAGGAAAGTCAAAGACAGGGCAACTGGTCACAATATGGCTCACTTCTGGAAGAATTAGAACAGGTACTGGAACGTTTAAATGAACTGAGCCAGGAAGAATTAGATAATATGGATAATATTGAGGATGAGAATAACGATTAGTTCATATTATTGTAGAGCAAATATTAATAAACCGGCCCAGGCCCCGGAGTCTGGGCCTTTATTTTCCTTTTTAATTCCGAAACTAGGAGGATAGAATGAAACAACTAACTAAATCAATTAAACAGGAGGCCAAAAAAATCGGATTTGATCTGGTTGGCATAGCCAGAGCAGAACCATTAACAAAAATATATAATATACTGAAATATCGAAAAAAAAATAATGATCTTCCTGCTTTTATGACAGAAGATATTAAAAAAGCAACTAATCCTAAAATGCATCTACAAAGTGCAGAATCTATTATTTCTCTTGCTATCTCTTATGCAAGCAGTGAAAGAATAAATGGAGAATATAATATATCTATTTATGCACAGGGCAATGACTATCATCAAATAATGAAAAACAAACTTAATCAGTTAAAGTCCTTTATATCAAGTAGAGTAAATGCAAAAATGATTTCTTATGTAGACACAGGTTCATTAATGGAAAGAGCCTTTGCCAGAAAAGCCGGTCTGGGCTGGATAGGCAAAAATACCAATTTAATAAACTCTAAATATGGTTCTTATTTATTCCTTGGCGAAATTATAACTAATCTCACTCTTGAATATGACAAACAGGTTAGCAATAAATGTGGTTCATGTCAGTTATGTATTAATAATTGTAGTGGTGATGCCTTAATCCATCCATATTACCTTAAATCTGACAAATGTATAGGCTATATAACACAAAAGAAGGGAATAATACCGTTTGCTGAAAGAATAAAAATTGAAGATAATTTATGGGGATGTGATAGATGTCAGCAGGTATGCCCTTTTAATGAAAATATACCGCAAAATATGCACAAAGAATTTAAAACTAATTTAAGTGGTTATAACCTTAAAGATATTCTTGATTTTTCTCGGAAAAACCCGCCGTCATCATGGGAAAAAGCAGCTTTGAGCTGGAGGGGAATAAGAATCTTAAAAAGAAATGCTTTGATAATTATTGCCAATAAAAATCTGCAAAAATATAAAAATGAAGTCATAAAAAATATTAGTGACCCTTCCCCGATTATTAGAGCCTATGCTCTTTGGGCCTTCAGTAAATTGGAAAAAGAAAAAGCATTTGATTTGCTTCGGGAAAAATATTTTGAAGAAAAAAATAATATGGTTAGAAACGAAATAAAAAGAATATTTAATAATAACAGCCGGAGGGAATTATAATATGAAAATTAATGTTGGTGAAATATATTATGAAGTAGAAGATGGTAAATCAATTGACGAAATATTAAGTTTTATTGAATATGAGGAATATGATATTACTGTTGCTGCAATAATAAATAATCAAATTTATAGATTAACTCACAAACCAGAATCGGGAGACAAAATAAAACCACTTACCTTAGATAGTGAATTGGGAAATAGAATTTACCGTCGCAGCCTTTTTATGTTACTTGCCAAATCAGTCTATAGTCTTTATAATGAATGCCGTCTTTCTATAGAACATTCTTTGAGTAATGGTATATACTGTGAACTGCATCGAGACTGCCCTCTAACCAGAAATGAACTAAAAAAAATAGAAAGTAAAATGCAGGATTTTATTGAGGCTGATATCCCAATAAATAAAAAGTCATTTCCCTGTGATGAGGTAAAAAATATAATAGAAAAACAGGGATTTCAGGAAAAAGCTGATAACTTTAAATTTATAGAAAAAAAAGAATGTATTCTTTACGAAATTGATGGATATTATGATTATTTTTATCATGAAATGGTGCCAAGTACTGGATATCTAAAAAAATTTGATCTTCATTACCGTATGCCCGGTTTTGTTTTGCTTTTTCCCCGCAAAGAAAACCCAGAAGAAGTACCGAATTTTATTCATCAACCCAAACTGGCTAATGTCTTTTTAGAATACGAAAATCTGGGGGATATACTGGGAGTTGGAAATGTCAGTGAATTAAACTCCCATATAAAAAAGGGAGACTCAAATAAATTAATTCATATTGCAGAGGGTTTACACGAAAAAAATAT
Source organism: uncultured Halanaerobiaceae bacterium (assembly GCA_964609745.1). Taxonomy (GTDB): domain Bacteria; phylum Bacillota; class Halanaerobiia; order Halanaerobiales; family DATFIM01; genus CAZSTU01. Next base: position 4,110 of record CAZSTU010000153.1, on the reverse strand, counting down.
TGCCAAAATTGCTGATAAAATTTCAGATAATATAGATAAAAACCAAATTATACTTATTGCCGGTCCCTCCTCATCGGGGAAAACTACTTTTTCTCACCGACTTTCAATACAACTACAGATAAACGGCTTAAATCCGGTAACTATATCTACCGATGATTATTTTGTTAATAGAGAGGATACTCCGCTTGATGAAGATGGCAATTATGATTTTGAAGCTCTTGCAGCTATTGACCTGGAACTATTTAATGCTCATCTTCTTGATCTGCTTCAGGGCAAAAGAGTGGAGATCCCTACTTTTAATTTTGAAAAGGGAAAAAGAGAATATCACGGTAATTATCTTAAATTAAATTCAAATCAACCTCTTTTAATCGAAGGAATTCACGGTCTAAATGATAAACTTACAAATGTTGTCCCTTCTAATCGAAAATTCAAGATATATGTAAGTGCCCTGACACAATTAAATCTTGACCGCCACAACAGGCTTCCCACTTCAGACACAAGATTACTGCGCAGAATTATACGTGATAATTTTTATAGAGGTCATGATGCAAGCGAAACTCTAAAATGGTGGCCAAAGGTACGAAAAGGAGAAGAAAAAAATATTTTCCCCTTTCAGGAAAATGCAGATGTTATGTTTAATTCTGCTTTAATTTATGAACTAGCAGTATTGAAAAATTATGCTCTTGATCTTCTGCGTGAAATACCTCCTGAGGCAGAAGGTTATCTGGAAGCTAAAAGACTGATAGAAGTCTTACACTGTGTTCAATCTATGTCAGATGAAAATGTGCCGAATACTTCTATTCTAAAGGAGTTCATCGGAGGAAGTGCTTTTAGAGAAAATTAAAACCAAATTCATTTTTAAGAAATTTTTCTATATCCTCCCAATTATAGGCTCTATAAATATTTTTTTCAGGCAATTTTTGATTATGATATCTATCCATAACTATGACAGATATATCAACTTTTAATAATTCGAGAATATTTTCTGCCTTATCTTCAATAAAAATATCTATGTTTTTCTTCCGGGCCAGTATTGCTTTTTCATCTTCATGATAAAGATAATCATAGGAAATATTCTTTTCACTCAACCATTTTTCAGTGAGAGTCCTGAATTCCGGTGATCTGGCAGTTATTAAATATATTGTGATTCCGTTTTCCTTTAACTTTTTCAGAACTTTTCTGGCCCGGGGATAATGTTCTACTTGGCTGTAAACTTTAGCCAATTTTGACTGCAAAAAGCTTTTAAGTTCTGATTCTTTTAAATTAAAGGCCTCACGAAAGTCATAACTATCTCTGACCCTTTCTACACTATAGTTGAAATGTTTATTTAGTTCTTTGAGCCAGATATTATCTTTTCCTTTACCTTCTTTTGTAAGAACACCATCTATGTCTACACCGATTATTTTGGACAATATAATCACCTCAATATTTAGATTATTAATTTTGACATAAATAATTATCCTTGAAAAACTTCAAAAATTATCTTATCATGTTATAGGCGATAAGTCCAGAAAAGAGGTGAACAAGATGGAAATAAATAATATAAATAAAATTATAGAAATTTTATCTGAAAAATATCCTGATCCAGAAACAGCTCTTAATCACAATAGTGTATTTGAATTACTGATAGCCACAATACTTTCTGCCCAGACTACAGACAAACAGGTTAACAAAGTAACAGCTAATTTATTTAAAAAATATAATACTCCAGAAGACTTTGCTAATCTTGAAATAAAAGATCTAGAAAATGAAATCAAGTCAATTGGCCTTTATCGAAACAAAAGTAAATATATTGTTCAGACAAGTCAAAAAATATTAAATGATTTTAAAGGTAAAATTCCTAAGACTAGAAAAAGACTTATGCAATTACCTGGTGTAGGTCGTAAAACAGCAAATGTTGTCCTGGCCTGCGGTTTTGCACATAATGCCTTTCCGGTTGATACACATGTTTTTCGTGTTGCTAGAAGATTGGGACTTGCCTCTAGTGAAAAAACAGATGGTGTGGAAAAAGAATTGATGGACAGAATTCCAGAAAAGCTTTGGGGTAAAATGCATCACTGGTTAATTTTTCACGGTCGAGAAACGTGTAAAGCTCAAAATCCACTTTGTGAAAAATGCAAGTTAAAAGATTTATGTAAATATCAACATAAAGTCTAAAATATTTTATATTTTTTGGAATTTTTCAATTGATATTTTACTAAAATAATGATAAATTAACTATAAACAAATAAATATAATCTTTGTTAGGGAGTGATATAAAATGACAAAAAAATATTTATATTTTCTTTTACTGGCAGTTTTAATTTTAACCTTTCTTATAGGTTCGGCCAATGCCAGTGAAGAAAATCTGCTTTCAGAAGGATTAGAAGCCTATCAGGAAAATAATTATGAAGAAGCCATAGATCTTTTAACTGAATATGCCAGCGAAAATGAAGAAGATTATCGCCCACATTATTATCTGGGTCTGTCCTACTCCAAAATGGGAGAATATGAAATGGCTATTAATTCCCTGGAAAGGGCCGATGAATTTGAAGAAAATAACTATCGTATTCTGGTAAACCTTGGTCGAGCATACTATAATAACAAAGATAATGAAAAAGCAGAAGAAATTTTAAAAAAAGCTGAAGAAATGAATGACATAGATGAACAGGTTTATAATTTACTGGGCTTATTGGCCCAAGATAATCAAAACTGGGAGAAAGCTGAAGATTATTTTAAAGAAGCTATTAAAATAAACGAAAAAAACTTTTATATCTACAATAATCTTGGTTTTACCTATCTAATGCAGGGCAAATACGAGGAAGCTGAAGAATATTTACAAAAAGCTGTAGAACTTGATCCACCTGTAGCATTTGTTTATAACAATTTAGGGGTTGCAAGTGAAAATCTAGGAAAACTCAAAGATGCTGAAAAAAATTATGAAAAAGCTCTGGATTTAAATCCTGATTATGAAAAAGCTAAGGACAATCTAACAAGAGTGGAAAACAAAATAGATGAAGAAAAAGAAGAGGAGGATTAAAAATGAGTGATAAAAATAAAGATAGAACCTTTCTTATTGGGTTATCAAAAGGCGAAGATTTAATAAAAGAAATTACAAATGAAGTACAAAAAAGAAATATCGAAAAAGGAATAATACAGGCTATTGGTGCTGTAAGCCAGGCAAAAATTGGTTATTATGATCAAAAAAACAAAGAATATCTTTACACGGAATTTAAGCAGCATTTAGAAATCGTAAATTGTATGGGTAATATATCAATATTAGAAGGAGAGCCAATGGTGCATGCCCATATAGCACTTGCTGACAAATCAGGTAAAACTTACGGTGGACATCTGGCCGAAGGGACTAAAATTTTTGCTGCAGAATTATTTATTCAGGAAATTTCAGGTCAAAAATTAATAAGACGCTATGAAAAAGACAGGGGATTAACTCTCTGGTAATATCCATAAGTTAAAACAGCGACAGGAAAGGGGTCATAATGAAAAAAAACTTTGTCTTAGATACCAATGTTTTATTAATGGACCCTCAGGCAATTTTTTCTTTTGAAGAAAATGATGTGGTAATTCCTCTGGCAGTAGTTGAAGAAATTGATGACCAGAAAAATAAAAGCTCTGATATAGGTTATAATGCCCGTGAAACCTCCAGGCTTCTGGATGAACTGCGTCTTAAAGGAAAATTAAGTAAAGGAATAGAGCTGAATAATGGAGGCAAACTAACCATAGCAATTAATGGCAAGGATCTTATTCTTCCTCCCGGGCTTAGTTCCACAAAGATGGACAATAGAATTTTGTCCACAGCTATTCATCTTCAACGTGATAATCCAGAAAAAAAGATAGTGCTTATATCAAATGATATTAATCTAAGATTGATTGCTGAAGCATTAGACATTAAAGCAGAAGAACATAAATCTGATAGGTTAACAGAACAAAATATATATTCGGGCTTTAAAGAGTTTAAAGTAAGCAAAAATATAATTGATGAATTTTATCAAAATAAAGAGTTGTCGTTAGAAAAGATTAATTCTGATTTACAATTGTTCCCTCAGGAAATGGTCCACCTTACTGCATATAGTGATAAAAACAAGTCTGCCATCGGTAGGTTTAATGGAAAGG
>CAZSTU010000152.1:0-6907 GCA_964609745.1 uncultured Halanaerobiaceae bacterium | reverse complement strand
ATATTAAAAGCAGGGGGTTTTTGTAAAAATGGCAAGAAAAATATTTGTTATTGTTCTGGTGGTGATATTTTCTGTGAACTTATTAGTCGGTGCTGAAAATAATCAAACAGAAAAAGATTCGTTTAAACCCGGGCAGTTGTGGAAAGATACAGAAGGGAATCTTATCCAGGCCCATGGTGGCGGTATTTTATATGATGAACAGGAGGAAAAGTATTACTGGTATGGGGAAGACAGGTCTTATGGCTATAGCCCTACTCCCGGTGTGCGGGTTTATTCTTCTTATGACCTCTATAACTGGCAAGATGAGGGTTTGGCTTTAACTACTATAGAATCAAAGGACAAATTAGAAAACGGGTCCTTTCTTTCTGAGATTTATGAGGGAAGGGAAGATAAAGAAGCAATATTTGAAAGTATAGGTAGCAGCAAAGTTATTGAAAGACCAAAAGTACTTTACAATGAAGAAACAGAAAAGTATGTAATGTGGATGCATATAGATGGGCCAACTGAAACTTCTGATTCTAACTATGCCAAAGCAGAAGCAGGGGTAGCTGTTAGTGATAATCCGACAGGACCTTTTGAATTTCTGGAAAGTGGTCGTTTAAACAAAATGCCAGAAGGTTATGAATACTGGCATGATAACTCTGGTATGGCCAGAGATATGACTCTTTTTAAAGATAATGAGGGGACAGCTTATATAATTTATGCCAGTGAACAAAATTATTCACTGTATATTTCCAAATTAAATGAAGACTATACGGAAATTGCCGGTCAAGAATATGGGCAGGATTTTATTCGGGCATTACCCGGAGAACATCGTGAAGCCCCGGCCATGTTTAAATATAAAGAGAAGTATTATTTAATTACTTCCGGAAGTACCGGTTGGGCTCCCAATACGGCAAAATATCATGTGGCAGAATCAGTACTTGGGGAATGGGAAACAAAAGGAGAAATTAGTATGGGCCAGGGAGCCGCTATAACCTTTGATTCTCAGCCCACCTATGTTATTCCTTTTGCTCCTGAAGAAGGAAAATTTATCTACATGGGGGACAGGTGGGAAGAAGATAATCTAGAAAAATCGACCTATGTCTGGCTACCACTTGAATTTACTGCAGAAAACGAGATTGTTTTGAGGTGGTACGATGAATGGGAGAAAGAATTATTGGATAAAATGAGTAACCCTCAACAATAAAAATAATTAAAAAAACCCATTTTAGGGAGGTTATAGAAATGACTAATAAACAGGAATTTACTGAAGAAGAACTGAAAAAAGGAACAGTTTTATATGAATATAAAGATTATAGTTCAGAGAATCATATGGAGCTTGTAAAAAATTACGAAGGGTTGAGAGTGACTGATGTTCTTGATGCCATGCAGGCTATCGGGATACAGGATATTTGTTTGATGGACCATAGTATAAAACCTTTATGGCGAGATAAAACTGATTCAGTTGCCCATAGAGTTTATGGAGTTGCTATTACTTATCAATATTTTCCCACAAATAGGCCACAACCGGGGAAAATGCCTTACAAAGATTTTAGAGATTGGCACGGAAACTGGTATCAAAATAAAGCTCCAGAATTATTTTCAAAAATTATTAAACCAGGAACAGTGGTAGTAATCGATGCACATAGTATAAAAAATACTGGTTTTATTGGTTCTAACAATGCTTTAAGCTGGAAGACGAAAGGAATGAACGGTGTAATTACCAATGGCTGTTGTAGAGTTTCTGATGAATTAATTTTGGAAAAGATTCCTGTATATTCCAAATATAGAAGAAGAGGTACCAGGCATGGCAGAATAGAATCAGGAAAAATTAATTTGCCAATTACAGTTGGAGGAGTTTTAATTCGTCCCTGGGACATGATAGTGGCTGATGGAGATGGAGTAATTGTAATTCCTCGGGAACATGCGAAAAGAGTGGCTGATATAGCCTGGGATATAGCAGAAGGAGATAAAAAAGGAAGAAAAAAGTTATATGAAAAAGCTGGATTAGAAACAGATAAAAGTGTTGAACAGTAATAAACATTTCTGTAAAAAATTAGAGTTCTATCCATGTTCCTGCAATTTTTTTATTGCTAAAACTTAATTATATAACTGACTTAATTTATTATCTTAAGTTTTTTTTGAAAAATCAGAGAAAATATTATAAAACCAGAAGGGAATTGATTGATGAATAATTTTAGTCCTGATCCTGAAAAAGTAATCAAGAATAAAATCGAAAATTTTGTAAAGAACAGTCCAGAAAACAAATTAATTCATCTTGATGGTAGACAGATATTTGATAAACCCTTGATTGGTTTGGCCCGGGGTGATGATAGTTTATTTACCAGATATAAAGAAATAATAGGTGATTTTCATTTAACTCCTGCAGAATGGTTGAAAAAAAAGGCCCAAAATGCTCCGGATCCTTCTACTATAAGTGTAATTTGCTGGATTCTACCTATTTCTGAAAAAACGAGAAAAGAGAACAGAAAAGAAAATAAGTTACCTGCTAAAAGCTGGGCTCATACCAGAAATTGTGGAGAAATCTTTAACAATAGTATAAGAAGATATGTAGTCAATCTTATGGAAGAAAATGGTTATCTGGCTATTGCTCCTATGTTATCAGAAGACTTTTCCTGGATAGAAAGTTCTGAAGGTGATATTGCTTCTCCCTGGTCTGAAAGACATGCTATGTATGCTGCCGGACTGGGAACATTTGGTCTGTGTGATGGTTTAATAACTTCTACAGGTAAAGCTATGCGCTGTGGAAGTGTGATTACTGATCTTTCTTTAGTACCTTCAACAAGAGAATATGAAAATCATAATGAATACTGTCTTTATTTAAGTAAGGGGAAATGTGGTAAGTGTATTGCAAGATGTCCGGGAAATGCAATAACGAAAAAAGGTCATAATAAAGATAAATGTTTACAATATCAGAGAGAAAATATAAATCCATCAAGTTTTGGAGTAGACATTGCGGGCTGTGGACTCTGTCAAACAGATGTGCCCTGTGAAAAAGGAATACCCGGGGATTAAATATATAATTTTTGTGCATAATTAACTTTAATATTGAAATATAAGAGTTTTATAAAGTAATTTAGTCTGTTTTTACAGTGGAACGCAAGTATTTTTGTTACTTCCAATAAATAAAACAAAAATTTGCTACACTACACCAAAAAAAATTAAGTAGCTTTTTAGAATTAATTCAGTATAAAAAAAGGGAATCAGGAGTTCCCCATGATTCCTCTTTTGCTCTTTGTAATATATATTAATAATATTTTATACGTGTTTTTTCTCTCACAGTTATTTTTACGCGACCTATACACAAAAAGAGGATCTTATAGAGTTGATTGATACTACTGGTTACAGGCAAAAATTAGTTGTGAAGGGCAATGTGGATTTTTTCCTGTTTCCAATACTGTCAAAATGACTATTTACGCATCAACACTGCTGAAACAATAGAGCCAAGAACCAGGCCTGCAATTCCGGTTATAAAAATTCGCTGGCGAATCTGGCGAACACCCGTTAGGCCTTCGCCAACTTCTTCAACCCAGTTTTCAGGTAGGTTTATTAAATTGCTAATACTTACGTAATCTCCAGCTATGCGACCGAAAACTAAATATCCGAAGATCAATCCGACCAGACCACAAATAATACCCCACAGTATAACCTTTTGTACCAAACTTTTCACCCCCTTTTTCGGTCATAGTTAGGTCTATGAAATGTTTCTGCGACCAAGAAAGTTTAACAATATCATTACAACAGCAATTACCAGTAAAATGTGGATTAGCCCACTGAAAGTTGTGGATGTAATCAAACCAAACAGCCAGAGAACTGTCAGGACTATTGCAATTGTCCATAAAGACATAATTTAAAGCACCTCCCTGTTTGTGACTTCATATTCCTGTTAGTTGTACCTTTGTCCATAAATTTTGTTTGCCTATTTTCCTGTCCATTTTTTAAATAAAATAAGATAGAATAAGATAAAATAACATAACATTACATTACATAACATAGGAAGAAGTATCAGATTTCTATATCTAAAAATTTAATAATGGTTATAAAAATTATAACATAATAATTTTCTTTTCAGTCATTTCTTAGTTTGTTCATACTTTTATTTCAGTTAAAAATTACATAAATAAGGAGCTAAAAGAGGAATAGCAGCAAAAAAAGCTAAAGATTAATAATTAAAAAAGATTTAAGGAGAGGGATAAAATGAAAAAATCAATTATTTTTATGTTAACATGTTTAGTTATTTTGGTAATGACATTTTATGGAGGTGCAGAAGAATTAGAAACACTTGATCAAGTAGAGGTTACGGCGGAATTTCAAACAACACCAGAATTAGTAGAACTGGATGTCACAGAATGGGTCAGGGAAAAAAATGAACAAAATCAGATTGCCAGTTTCTGGTTAACTTCTGATCAAAGAATATTAGTCCAGACCAGAGATACTAAAGACGAGGAAATGGTTCCAGTCTTAGAAATAGAAGTTGATGAAAAAAAGGAGGTACTGGAACCGGTAGATGATGTTTCTATTCAGAAAGATAATAAATATCATACTGATGACCAATATTTATTTGCCTATTATGATGGTGAAGGGATAGAGGGTTATATGAAATTTGATCTGGGTAATCTTGAGGGTGAGATAGAGTCTGCAAAATTAAAAGTATATGCCTATCTTAGAGATGATGTAGCCAGTGCTGATTTAATAGTTAAATCACTTTATGATGATGACTGGTCTCAGGAGGAAGAGATGACCTGGGATGAGAGGCCGACTCTTAAGTTGCCGGAAGAGGAAGCAGAAAATGAACAAATAAGAATTGGAGATATAAAAGTTGATGCGGGGCCAGCAGGTATTCCCCGTTTAAAAGAGATTATTGAATCAGAGTTAATTTTTGAAGCCTATCGTTTGGACCGTCTGAAAGCTGTTAATACTTTAGAAGAAATAAATGATCCCGAGGTTATTCCGGCTTTGAAAAGTGCTTTAATTCAGGAAGAGCTAGTTAAAACGGCAGCCATAGATGCCCTGCTGGAAGTTGATGAACGTCCTGTTTCGGAGATTGTGATAGATCTACTAAGGGATAAGCGTGATTACAGGACAGTCTCTTTAAATATTCTGGAAAAGTCTATTGATGATGGAGAGGACATAGTGGATACTCTGGAAGCTATGTTTAATTTGCTTGAGAAACAGGAGACTGAGACTGATACAGTTTTAAAGAATAAAATGATAAATCTAGTGAGCAGTTTATATGAAAAGATCGATGTTGAGATGAGAGCAGAAGTGATATCTTTGCTGGAAGAAAAAACTGAAAAGGAAACAGACTTTATAAGTATTGTGGCTTCTAGAAGTCTGGGAGAGATTGGTTCTGATGCCGGAGAGGCTGTACCGGTTTTAATTGATATAGTAGAAGATCGGGATATTTCTAGAGATAAAAGAATAGCTGCGGCTTTAGCTCTGGAATTAATTGCTCCTACAGATAATGAAGTTAACTCTGCTTTTGTGGATATTATAATTGATTTAGATAATGCTCCTCAACTGCGCTGGCCTGCAGTTAGAGCAGTAGAAAAAGCAGGTTTTCAAAATGTAGATGATCTGATTAGCTTGATAGATGTTCTGGAAGACCTGGAAGCCAGTATGCGCTGGCGGCTGGCTCATGCCTTTGTGGAAATGGGTCGGGATGAATCAAAAGTAGTAACTGAGTTAAACACATTATTAACTCAGGATGTAAAAAAAGATTTAAGATTGTGGGCAATTAGAGTGCTGGGGACAATAGGTGATGAAAATGAGGAAACAATAGAAAAATTAGTCTCTTTGGCTGATCGGGAAAATGATGATCAACATCTGCGCGCAATTGCTGATACTCTTGATCTTGTTGCTGCTTCTGATGAGAGAATCAGGGAAGTCCAGAAACAGGTACCGGAGACTAATGAAGAATCTTCTGAAGATCCCCTGCCGGCATTTCCCGGAGCTGAAGGGAAAGGCGCCTATGCTACAGGTGGCCGGAATGGTGAAGTTTATATTGTGACCAATCTTAAAGATGCAGGTCCTGGTTCTTTGAGAGATGCTGTAAGTGAGAGTGATAGAATTGTAGTTTTTCAGGTTTCAGGAAACATTGAACTAAATTCAGAACTGAGAATTCAGGATAATATAACCATAGCAGGCCAGACTGCCCCCGGTGATGGTATAACTGTTAGGGATTATCCCACTACTGTTTTCGGTAGTGATGTTATTATTCGTAATATGCGTTTCCGTCTTGGAGATAAACATAATCTTATCAACTCAGATGCTTTTACGATAATGGCTGAAGAAGATATAAGTGATGTTATAATTGATCATAGTTCCTTTAGCTGGGGAAATGATGAGACTTTATCGACATATGGAAATGAAAATATCACCATACAGAAAAGTTTGATTGGTGAAGGATTAAATCTAGTAAACCATTCCTGTGGTGGTTTATGGGGACCCCGGGCTTCTTATCATAACAATTTAATTTATTCCAATAAAACAAGAAATCCTAAATTTGCATATATGGATGGAGATATTGCAGATTTTCGGAATAATGTAGTTTACAACTGGTGGGAAACAAGTACCTATATAGATTCAGGCAAAGTAAATCTAATAGGAAATTATTTCAAACCCGGTCCTTCCACCAATGAAAGTGTTAAAGATAAAATAATTAATCCCACAGCCACTATTGCCAGTATCTATCTGGAAGATAATTTTATGGAAAACTCCCCAGAGGTGACTGATGACAATCACCTGGGTGTTATGGATGATTATACAAAGAGTGATGAACCATTTTCTACCTCCCCGGTCTCTACAGTATCTCCGGAAGAAGCTTATGATAATGTTTTAGAAGATCCCGGAGCAACTGTTCCAGCAAGAGATGAGGTTGATAAAAGAGTTATTAAGGAAGTTA
>CAZSTU010000151.1:0-6986 GCA_964609745.1 uncultured Halanaerobiaceae bacterium | reverse complement strand
ATTTCCTTCCAGTCAAGGTCCTCAATATTCATCAAAATAAAACGGGAAGCATTCCAGATCTTATTGGCGAAATTACGGCTGGCTTCAAGTCTTTCCTCTCTAAAACGCATATCATTACCCGGGGTATTTCCGGTAATCAGTGTAAAACGCAGGGCATCAGCACCATATTCTTCAATAACTTCGAGGGGATCAACTCCATTACCCAGAGATTTGCTCATTTTCCGTCCCTGAGCATCTCTTATTAAACCATGAATATAAACATCTGAAAACGGAATCTCATCCATAAATTCAAGGCCCATAAAGATCATCCTGGCAACCCAGAAAAATATTATATCTCTCCCGGTGACAAGCATATCAGTTGGATAGAAAAATGATAAATCATCAGTATCTTCAGGCCATCCCAGTGTGGAAAAAGGCCATAATGCTGAAGAAAACCAGGTATCCAGCACATCTTCATCCTGTTTTAAATTTTGACTGCCACATGCGGGACATGTGTCAGGTTCTTCCCTGCTAACTATTACCTCATCACAATCTTGACAGTACCAGACAGGTATTCTGTGGCCCCACCATAACTGCCGGGAAATACACCAGTCTTCAATATTTTCCATCCATTCCAGATATACTTTGCTAAAACGTTCGGGAATAAATCTTATATCTCCCTTTTTTACAGCATCAATAGCTGGTTTAGCCAGAGGCTCCATTTTGACAAACCACTGTTTGGATACCATGGGCTCAATTACTGTATCACAACGATAACACTGGCCCACAGCATGTTCGTGTTCTTCCACTTTTTGCAGCAGATCTTTTTCTTTCAGATCATTAATAACTTTTTCCCGACATTGATAACGATCAAGTCCACTATATTCTTCTGTCTTTTCTGTCATTCTGGCATCTTCATCAATTACTTTAATTACTTCCAGATCATGTCTCTGTCCTATTTCAAAATCATTGGGATCATGGGCAGGAGTAACCTTAACCATACCCGTACCAAATTCACTATCAACATATTCGTCAGCTACAATTGGTATCTCTCTATTCATCAGTGGTAATATAACAGTTTCTCCGATCAAATCCTGATATCTTTGATCATCGGGGTGAACCGCAACAGCAGTATCCCCCAGCATTGTCTCGGGTCTGGTGGTAGCCACAACTATATAATCATCGTTGTTTTTAAAAGGATAACGGATATGATAAATTTTACCCTCTGTCTCTTCATGTTCAACTTCAATATTGGATAAAGTTGTATGACAATCAGGACACCAGTTGACAATGTAATCTCCCTGATAAATTAAATCTTTTTCATATAACTGAACAAAAACTTCTTTTACGGCCCGGGAACAGCCTTCATCCATGGTAAATCTTTCTCTGCTCCAGTCACAGGAGGAACCCATTTTGCGAAGCTGTCCTGTTATTCTGTTTCCATATTCTTCTTTCCAGGCCCAGGCTTCTTTTAGAAATCCCTCCCGGCCCAGGTCATCCTTTTCTTTACCGTCTTCTCTTATTTTATTAACTACCTTAACCTCCGTAGCTATACTGGCATGATCGGTTCCCGGCAACCAGAGGGTTTCAAATACTTTCATCCGCTTATAGCGAGTATAAATATCCTGTAGAGTATTATCAAGAGCATGCCCTAAATGCAACTGTCCTGTAATATTAGGAGGAGGCATCATAATACAATATGATGCCTTATCTTCATCCACTTTTGCCTGAAAATAACCTTTTTCCTCCCAGTACTCATACCACTTATCCTCTACCTTTTCAGGATCATAAACTTTTGCTAAATTTTCCATTTTTAGCTACCTCCTTATAAATGATTTCATAACATTAAACCCATCAAAAGAAAATCTATATATTCTTCATCTACCCTCATTCCCCGTTTTTCTAAACCCTCTTCTTTAAAATTAAATTTCTTATAAAGTCCTATAGCTCTCTCATTATCTTTTCTTACCTTAAGATTAATCTTGGTAATCCCTGCTTTTTCAGCAAATGACAGCATTTCTTCCATTAATGCTTTGCCAATTCCTATCCCCCAGTATGACTTCAACACAGACATACCAAAATCTGCCTTATGCCTCAAGCGAAATTTATTGTTCCCATTCATGGTAAGGTTACCAACAATTTTACCGTTTTGCCAGGCTAACAGTATAATGCTTTTTTCATCATTATTAACTTTATTAATATAATTCTTTTCTTCTGCAAGAGAAGTATCGAATTCTTCACTACAAAATGTCAAATTATCAGTTTCATCAGATACCTTTTTTATATATTCTATTAATTTATTTGCACTGGAGGTATCAGGTCTTTCAACCTGACAGATTTTCCCGTTATTTAATTTATGTTTCAAGATGACAACCCTCCTTGTAAAAACATTATAAAATATAAAAAGCCCTCCCCCATCCACTTAAGGACGAAAGAGGACCTTTCTCTCGCAGGTACCACCTTAATTCCACCTGATTTGCATCAGATGGTACTCAATTCTAAATAACGGCTTATACCGTCCTGACCTACTTAATTCAATCAGGAAACTCCCGGGCGACCTTCATCTGCCTTCTCTCCGGAAAACCTTACAGCCGGTGGGTTTTCCTCTCTTCTGGATTCAGGCAAGACTACTCCTCCCGTTCTTAGTTTTTTAAATATTAATTTATGTTGTTATTTATAATATAACTTATTTCTTTAAATGTCAAGGAAAATTTTAATTTCGTTTTTACTCTGTCATCAAAGAGACAACAATGAAGACCACAAGCGAGATCAAAGCAGAATAAATTTCTACCGGGATTCCTGCAATATCAAACCCGGTAAGTATACCTATAATTGCCAGTCCAGCACCAACTATCAATGCCGACAGAGCACCATAAGCTGTAGCCCTCTTCCATAACACTCCGCCAATTACCGGAATAAATACACCGGCAGTATACATAGTATATGAATAAATAAGGGCATCAATAATTGTCGGTACGGAAAGTGCTATAATAAGGGCCAGCCCGCCCAGCACAATAGTGGAGAGCCGGGAAAGTCTCAACATATCCTTGCTCTCTTTTTCCTGCCCTGGATTAAATATTTCAATCCAGAAATCATTTACCAGATGAGAAGTACCGGCTGTGAGTAGTGAATCCGCTGTTGACATTATTGCTGCCAGTAAAGCAGCCAGCACCACAGCTCCTATTCCCAGAGGAAAAATTTCTTCAATAATTCTGGGAATGGCCAGATTGCCATCTTCAAGTCCGGGAAAATATCCTCTGGCAGCCATACCTGCAATTGCCGGGAAAACACTTATTATAATTAAAAATATTCCTCCTACAAAAGAGGCATTCCTGGCAGTAACATCATCTTTAGCAGCAAAAAGTCTTTGATAAAAATCCTGTCCTATCAATGTATACATAACTGTGGGTAACAAAAGCCATAAAATTGATTCAAAACCCATACCCATTATATTAAAATATCCTGGCTCTACACTGCCGCGGGCATCTGTAATAATCTCCCGCATACCGGATAAACCACCAGCATCGGTCAATACCAGGGAAGCAGCAATAATTACCCCCACACCGGCAAGTATAACCTGGATGAAGTCAGTTATTGTAGCAGCCCATAAACCACCCAGAGCAGTATAAATAATAAAAATTATGGTTGCAATAACAGCTGCTGTATTACCTTCAAACCCAAGTATAGCCAGGGCCCCTCTTGCTGATAAAACCTGAGCTGCAAGTATACCTACAATAGCTACCAACGAGAGAAGCGCTCCCAGTACCCTGAGGCTTTTTCCTCCATAACGATGTTCAAGATAGTCAGGAACTGTATAAAAAGATAATTTCCTGAATTTTCCAGCTGTCAAAAAAGCCAACATAAATAGACCAATACCGCAGGATATTCCATACCAGGCACCTGAGAGACCGTGAATAAAACCATATTCACCACCTCCCATGACCATACCTCCACCAAAATGGGTTGCTGCCAGGGCTCCAGCAGTCATCAAAATACCCAGTCTGCGACCTGCCAGCAGAAAGTCCTCCATTTTATCAATTTTTTTGTTGGCCCAGTAACCAACTGCAAGCAAAATCAACATATAAATTATGATTGTAGTTAATACCATTATAATCCCTCCTTCAACATTTTAATTCTCTAAAGCATAGTATTTTCCTTCCTGATTATTAAAATATATCAAATATTTATTAAAAAATTGTTTTGTGCAAAATAAATCACATTCATTTTTTTTACACATAAAATATACTATCGTAATATCAATAAAGTTAAAAGGAGGGAAAAATATGTCCTGTTTGGATTGTATGAATCCCATTAAAAAATCTTTCAGCTGTCTTGTAACTCTTGAAAACAAGGCAGAGCTTAATGCCGGCACCGGTCAGGGCAAAAAAAGAATTTTACCAGCTATAGTAAATAACTGTCTGACCTTCAGAAAAGGTCAAAAAGAAGGAATAATGGATGGAAGTTGTGTGGTAGAGTGTGGAGATGATGATGTAGAAGTTCCGGGCTGCAGATGTTCTGTAGATACACTGGAAATGTCAGGGTGTCTAACAGTGCAAGTAGCTGTACCAATCAAGGGAGATGGAGTTCTAAATACAAGTGAAGACTATGAAGAAAAAAATGATAATGGAAATGATGATTGTAAAACTGAATCTTATGTATGCTGTAGTGATGTAATCTGTATTGAAGAAGTAGTGCCTGTCTGTGTGAGCTGTCCGGGAAATGACGATTGTATAATACCTCCCGATATTTGTCCTGCTTTTGAAAATATTCAATTTAGAGAAATTGAAATACCACAAATTCCTGATAAAAAATTCTATGCTATAACAGGCGATGTTGAAATTGATATAACCTGTGCTGCACCTTAAATCCGATTAGTATTAATAAGTTATCTTACTTCAGGGATGATAAAAAAGTCATCCCTGAACCTTTCACAAATATAAAATAGAGGGGATCTTATGAGTAAAATTAAAAGTTTTTTTAAAAATTTAATTAACTGGTTATTAGTTTTTATGAAAAAAATATGGATAAAACTAAATAGCAAATTGAAAGAAGATAAAAAAACAATAGTAAAAACAGGTGATAATATCAGTAAAAAATTTTTTTATGTAAAAAATAAGAAAGATTTATTTGAAAATAAAAACATTATCTTTGATAAAGTCATACAGGTCAAAAGATATAATTATAATTATATTATAAATCACAAAAACAGAGTAGTATACAGTACGAATTTTAAGGCCAGAACCACTGAATTAGATAAATTAGTTAAAAATTCTGGTGAAGTAAAAATACTTAATAGCAGAGATCTTTTTAACAATAAAAAAAATGTTTTAAAACTGTCCTTACCTGAAAATTCTATTAACTCACTGGCAATGGTTGAAAAAAAGATAAAGTTAAAAAAAAATACCTGTTATAACCTGCTGATAACCGTCAGAACCAATAAAACTACCACTTTTCCCCTTATATATTTAGTAATTGATGACAAAATATATAAATTATACTGTAATAATAATTACAAAAGTTTTAAAATCACCTTCAAAAATAATGATAATAAGTCATCTAAAATAAAGATAAATACCGGTTATAAAACAGGTAAATCACCCACAGATTTTTATATAGACAATATTATAATTTATGAGATACCAATATTTACCACAGAAATTTAATTATTAAAAAAACCCGGCTATAAAGCCAGAAAAACAAATGGTAGGACTGGCAGGATTCGAACCTGCGACCTGCAGATCAGGATTCATTATTTACTTATTTTATATTTTATTTATTTTTAATATTTCCTGTTATATTAACCTTTATGGAGGAAAACCCATTATTCTTTTTTATCTTTTTTCACTCGATTTTGATTAGCTATGGCTAAGAAATGGCTATTTTTATGGCTACTAGATTTTAAAGATAATTGATGGAAATATTACATGAAATAAAGACTTTCCTTCTGATAATTTTATAAAGTATTTCCTGCCTCCAACTTCAAGCACATATCCTATGAAAATTCTTAATCGATCGTGCACAGTGCTGTTAATCATATTTGTCAACCAGATACTCGGTGGAAATCTTAAGCCAACTATAAATCAATACAGATAAATTCCCATTAATATAAGAATTATTGAAAAAACAATAATCACGATATTAATTAGTTTCCATCTCTTTTTGTTATTTAGTGTATTAACCACAAATTCTCTAAAACCCTCATAATTAAACATAAGATTAAATACTTTTATCAAAGTAAGAGATATCAATACAGCTATAATCCAGCTGTATCTAATTTCAGTAACTATCACCTGATACCAGGTATAAATAATTATGCTAATACCGAAAACTCCCAGAAAATATATCCATTTAGGTTTAGATGCGGTATATGCTTTACCTAATTCCCAATTACTCCACTTTTCTCCCATCTTTAAAATAAAGAATCTACTTACCAGACCAACTAATGCCCAGAAAAAACACAAAAAACTAAAGTAATTCATCTAATAATTCCTCCTTAGTTTTAATTATTAATTACACAACTTCCGGACTTGATTTTTGTCCATAATCCGCAGAATGAAAGTTCACATTAGAGTAAGTATACCATCTATCAAACAAATACTCCAATCCTTTTAGGAGACTTTATAGGTAAAACTTAATTACAACTAATTAGTTTATTAAAAATATATCTAATAATAGTATAATCAAAAAAATGTTATTTTTACTTTTTGGGTTTTTAATCAAACACCCTCCCAATCTTATCTGCCGCCTCATAATTCATAACTGCAGTTACATGAGAATAAGTTTCCATGGTGGTAGTAATTGATTAATGTCCCAATATTTCTTGGAAAACTTTCATAAATAATCCTTCTTCCAAGGCTAGAGTTGAAAATGTATGCCGCATATCATGAAATCTTATATCTGGAAGCCCAGCTTCTTTAATAATTTCTTTAAACTTCCTGAAAAAATTCCTTGGCTCTTTAGGCTTTCCGTTCTCTATACAAAATAGCAAATCATTATCCACATATGTA
>CAZSTU010000150.1:0-6998 GCA_964609745.1 uncultured Halanaerobiaceae bacterium | reverse complement strand
AACTACCTTTTCTGTCTCTGATAATCTTTCAATAAATCCAAGAGTATTTAAACACCGTCTTAACTTATCAGGAGCCCAACCTCCGGGAATAATAGCTGCATCATATTCATCGGGATTGGCATCAGCTGATTTAAGATCAATATTTATTTTATAGCCGTGTTTACTTAAACAGGAATCCCCATCAACATTATCAGAGGCTATTACCGTAACTTCTGCTCCTGCTTCTTTCATCCTTAAAATAGGATACCAGGCTTCCAGATCTTCATAATCATCTGCTACAAAAACAGCAACTTTTGTACTATTAAGAATCATCATTTTTTAAAACCTCCCCGGTAGTAGTTATCACAACTTTTAAATCAATATTTCATTTTTTTTCAAAGAAACCAAATCTAATATTTTTAACAATACCATATTTAGATTTCTTCTTTTTTTTAACTTCATAAAGAATATAGACTATTGCTATTAATAACAATAAAAATCCCAAAAACCCTAATAATATTAGATACATTTAAAACACCCCTTCACATCTTTTATTTTAATCCTGAATCCGTATTACGGGGGTAAAAATATAGAAATAACAAGCATTATACAGTCTCCTTCATCAAAAATTAAAACCCGTTCATAGGTCATCTCTTGCTTTATGATAATTTTAATATCAGTCTTATTTTAGTCACATAACTAATGCCATATAATCCAGGCATTAGTTATGTGAGTTATTACTTATATCTTTGTTCTGACGGAATGTAGAGGAACTGACTTTACTGTAATTTTTATTTTATTTCAGAAATTTAGAGACAAAAGGTGAAGATTCTCCTTCACGCATAAAATGTCCAGAAGGTCCTTTCCCCAGAAATTCTTCAAACCATGACTCATGTTCAATCTCTTCATGTAAGATTGAAAGAGCCAGATCATAAGTCCGGTGATCTTTCCCAGCTGTCATATCACATATCTTTGTATAACCCCTAACTGCACATTGTTCAGCTTTTAAAAGAACCTTTATAATTTCTTTTGTATCTCCAGGGTTGTCAGGTAATTTAGCCGGCGGGCAGGCAGAAATATCATGAAATTCTTTCAGATCATTTGGTATTTCTCCCCCCAGTTCGTAAATTCTGGGCAGAAGAGCCTCAAAATGATTTCTATCTTCAATTCTGGCTACTTCAGCAATTTCTTTAACTCCTTCACCCTCCAGTCCGATAAGATTCATTCTTAAACTTGTGTAATAATAGAAGGTTGTCAATTCTGCAGAAGCATTTTTAATAAGCAGTTCCAGTAATTCATCTACATCAATACCCGCCTTTTCAACTAACTCTCTTGATACTTTTCCCATTATTTTCCCTCCTTAATAATTATCATCCTCTTGTTTCTTTTACTTGAGTATAGCATAACATAAAATCCCCCTTTATTAGTCATTTCTTGCTTTGCTGATAATTTTATATTGGTTTTATCTCAGTTATTTTTTCAATTTATTACCTGGACAGAAGAAAATATAGCAATAAACAAAAAAAGAAGCTATAATAGCTTCTTTTTAAATAAAATTAATTATATATATACTGGCTGCTCCACTTAAAGATAAATTATAAAGAAATATAATTAATTCATCTTAAACCGGGATAATAGAATTTTGAAGTTTTGCATTAATAGTTCCCTTTTTCTTTAAATAACGTTTTAAATTGTCAATGGCTTTTATGTCTAGATCTCTGCGATTAGTTCCATATTTAGCGGGTACCCCCTGGGTGGTTACAAATACTGTTTTATACGTTCGGTCAGAAATCACCTTTTCTCCCTGCACAAAAAGTCTTTGTATCCTCTGACCAAAAGGGTTTTCAATCTTAAAATAGAGATTTATTCCCCCTGATCTTTTCACATACCCCCCCATCTGTTGATAGGGATCTCTGGCGAAAGTCCTTTCCAGATTTTCTTCCATCATTTCCTGGAGTTCTTTTCCAGTTAATTCTACAACTGAGATGGGTGGATTAACTGGTATAATATTCCAGAGATCATACATGGTAATGGGACCTGGGATAACCGGGGCTCCATATCTCCAACCATTAGAAAATGCCATATCTGCTCCCGTAAGATCTATCATTGAATCCAGGAGGAAATTATCCATAGTTGATTCCAGGGCCGTATTTCGATTAAGGGCAGTCTCTGTATATCCTACAATTTGATTTAACTCTCCCTGATATGGAGCCATTATTCTGTTTATTTCTTTCTCCACTTCCGGATCTGGTGTTATCCCGGAATCCAGAGTAATCAATTCATGATTATAATCAACAATTTTACCTTTATTAAGTTTCAATTTTAAATAGCCTAGAAATGAACCATGACATCCCGATTGAATTATAATGGTATCATTAACGATAGCAGGTTTATAGAGCCGATTATGGGTATGCCCGCTAAAAATCACATCTATGTCTTCAACTTCCCGGGCAAGTTTTACTTCCTGAGAAAATCCAAGATGAGAGAGAACTACTATTAAATCCACCTCTTTTTCCTGACGTAATTTTTGAATAAAACCAGGTAACTCTTTATTCCCGAGGGTAAAATAAATCCCTTTACTGAATGACCCTGGCATTACCTTGTCCACTATAGTTGCTGAAATACCAATAATTCCAACCCTCAAACCATTAATTTCCTTAATAAGATAAGGGTCAAATACCAGCTCATCTGTCCGCTCATCATAACAGTTAATTGCCAGCATCGGATAATTTAATTTTTCAACCACTTCTTTGAAATTATCAGGTCCATAAGCAAACTCCCAGTGGGCTGTCATGGCGTCTATTCCTAACCTATTTAGAATAGGAAGCATGTCTTTGCCTTTAGATTTTATAGCAGGCAAAGTACCATGAATTGTATCACCACAATCCAAAACCAGTGCTTCATCTTTTTTTCTAATCTTCTTAATAGTGCTACGACAGAAAACTTTTTCTGAGATTTATTAGACTTTTCTCCCCGTTTTTGTTATAATGATAAATGGGTACTATTGGAGGGTCTAAATTTGCTGATTTTATTATCCGGGGGATTCTATACCCAAATTTAGCTTTTTACATTTTTAAATTTTAATTCCGATAGTATCCTAATATTACGGGAAGGATAAGGATCACTAATTAAAAATATGAATGAAGATGTAAATCATACTTTAGATTCTTCTGCTATCAATTGTTCTCTTGAAAAGTTAAGACCTTTAGAAATTAAAGCTGTGGACCAAACTCCACTGGAAACATTGTGGAACAGTGTTATGAAAAAATATCACTATCTCGGCTTCGGTAAAATGTTGGGTAGAAGAATCAAATATCTTGTTTTTTCTTCTTCTAAGAGATTAGTTGCTGCTATTGGGTTTAGGTCTGCCTCTCTTAAGTTAAACGCAAGAGATGACTTTATTAATTGGTCACAAAAACAACGCCAACAATATTTACCACATGTAATCAATAATAGTAGGTTTTTAATCCTTCCCTGGGTAGAGGTCAAAAATTTGGCTTCTCATACACTCTCCCGGGTTATTAAACATCTAAAGGAGGACTGGTATCAAAAATATAATTTTCAACCTTTGCTACTGGAAACTTTTATTGATCCCAATCGCTTTAATGGTACTATTTATCAGGCTGCTAACTGGATAAGAGTGGGAGAAACCAGTGGCTATACCAAAAATAACTCTAAATATGAATATCACGGTAATTTTAAGGAAATTTATCTTTACCCCTTAGAGACCAATTTTCGTAAAATAATTGGTTGTCAAAAACAAAATCAGCAACATCAAGTTTACCTCCGCAAGTACCCTCTACATTCTTTTTTACGGGGGGAATTGCAAGTGTTATTACAAAATCTTGATTGGCACCCACAATTATTAAAAAAATGTGGTGTAGTCAAAGAAAAAGTAAAACAACTGGCAGATAAATTATTAGATTTCCATCAGTTCTTTGAAGATTGTTTTGTGAGACCGGAACAACTGGAATACTCTATTAATTATTTAAAAGGGCTTATGAGTAAAGATATATTACGTAAAAACGTAGCTTCTATTGCTGAAAAAATATATGTTGATAATGATAGTAAAGTTCGCAGTATGCAAAGACACCTTACTGAATACCGCTGGCATGTCGAATTAATGATGACAAAACATAAAAAACGTTTATCGGATCAAATTGCTGTTCCCAGACCCAAAGAAGGTATGATCACTGTTGATGAAAGTGGTTTTCCCAAAGACGGTAAAACTTCGGTGGGAGTTTACCGACAATATTGTGGTAATCTGGGTAAAGTAGCAAACTGCCAGGTCGGTGTTTTTGTTGGTTACTCCAGTTCTCGGGGCTATGGGCTAATAGACCGTCAGTTATATATGCCAAAAGAATGGTTTAGTGATGAATATAAACAACTTCGAGAAAAATGTAAGGTTCCTAAAGAGCTGGAGTTTATGACCAAACCAGAAATTGCTCAAAAACTTATTGAGCCCATACAAGAAAGTGGGCTTTTCCCAGCTAAGTGGTTAGGCTGTGATGCTGTATATGGTAGTGATCATGATTTTTTAGATACTATCGCCCCCTATTATTGGTATTTAGCCAGTATCAAAGCTAATACCCAGGTTTGGCTGCAAAGACCTAAAGTAGAAGTTCCACCCTATAAAGGTAGAGGGAGAAAACCTACCAGGAAAAAACCTTTGACTCCATCTACTGCAGTCTCGGTTATTGGTAAAGATCCGGACCTGGAATGGAAAAAAGTTAAAATAGCTGAAGGTTCTCATGGACCAATAATAGCTGAAATAGCAAGAATTAGAGTCATTGAATCTCGTAATGGCCTTCCCGGTAAAGAACGTTGGTTAATATTAAGAAAACAAAAAAGTAAGGTAAAATACTATCTCAGTAATGCTCCCAAAGATGTTCCTTTTGAAGAAATGGTTCAAAAGGTTATTATGCGTTGGCCTATTGAACAATCATTTAATGAAGCCAAAGACTTAGTGGGCATGGATGAATATGAATGTAGATCCTGGATCGGCTGGCACCGGCATATGAGTTATGTTTTGTTAGCAATGTTATTTTTATTGGAAGTACGCAAAAAATTTAAAAAAAAATAATTCTCCCATCTTAACTCTTCCTATGGCCTTAGATTTAGTGTTAGCAGCCCTTAAGTTTTCTTATCATAATATTTGTGAGATGATAAGAAAAGTTAATAAAAATTTAAGAGACTACTATAAAGCTTATAAATCCTATTGTAAGAAGAAAAAAGAAGAGTTAAAAAATATTGATATAGATTGTACAGCACCGGGATAATTGTTATTTCCCGCCGAAGCCGGGATAAAACAATGACATAAAAGGTATTTATTGTAAATAATTTGTCTTAAAGTTATAGATGATTTATGCTAAAAGTTAAGTGTCGTAGCATTAATAAAAAAATAAAATTATCGCATCTGGTTTTCATCTCTTCTTCTTTAGCCGGTAACACTTCACCAAATGTTGTGCTTAATTCAGTAAAAACTTTTGCGAGTTCCCGTAGCTGGTTTTTAACTTCTGGAGCAGAACTCCGGACTTTATCTAAGTTTCTTGCTAACGGTTCCCGCAAAGATGGATAGTAATTATATATTCTTTTCCAGTAATCTTCAGGAATTATTAGAAACAGACAACCGGCAACAATTATCTCCAGCACTGACAGTTTTAAATCATAGAGGGAGGGCGAAAAGCCGGAATAAAGGAGCAAAATCAACGGTAAGGTGGAGAGAATTAACCACCTGCCTTTTCCCGTCATAATCCCACTAACCAGGGCGGCAAGTATATATTTGGAAATAACAATCATGGGTATTATCCCTGCACTGACCAGTATTATCCCCATCACAGCCACCAGCAAAGTCCCGGTAGTTAAATCCGCTCCCAGAATAAATAGTAACATAAATATATTGACCGGTAAAGTGCTACCGGTGAAACCCGAAAGACCAATTAAAACTCCACCGGTGATTACAATTAAAATTAGCGCTTCCTGAACGGTATAATATTCCCGCTGCTGCATTCCGGAAAAATTAATTTCTCGATATAAAAATACAAACAAAAATACAGCCAGGCCTTCTCCCAGCCGCAGCAGGTAATAATAAAATAATACATCCTGACTATAATTTATTAACAGGGCCATGGTTAAAAAGGAAACTGAAATCAATAGCGGAAAAATCATTTTCCACTGCTTGCAGATTCCATCATTTATCAGTCTGGTAACAATCACAACTGCCGGGGCAGTCAAATAGGCAAGAAAGTAAATATTCTCATTGAGGGTTAAACCCGTAATTCCTCCGGTAAGTATGAAAAAAAGCAGTAACGGTTTTTCCCTAACTGCCAAAGCAGTGAAAAGTATAAAAAATGTAAAAAACCCGGGCGCAATCTCGGCCTGTCCCAGTAGAAAAGAAATTATTCCAAATGATAAATAAATATATATATTCTTCAGATTGGTTTCAACTTTGCCGGCAGTATCATTACTATCCCGTAACAATAATAGAGTTTTAATATATTCCATTTGTCATCTCCCCTTTAACCATCATTATACAATAAAAGTTAAAAATTAACTGTCGAAGAAAGGGGAGATAATTACTAAAATTTTCCTGGAATTCAATTGTTATTCCCTATTTTTCTCCTTTATCACCTCCAGAAATCCGCGAACCAGTTCCGGATCATATTTTTTCCCGGCCTTATCTTTGAGTTTTTGCAAAGCCCTATTTCCCTCGATAGGTTTACTATAGGAACGCCCATTAACCATAACATCATAATCCTCGACAATTGTTATTAATCTGATTGTTAAAGGTATTTCCTCGCCCTTAAGACCAGCCGGAAACCCCTCACCATCCCATCTCTCATGATGATAAAGTATATCTTCAGCTACATGAGCCAGTTCCGGGGTGTTTTTGGCAATATGATAGGCGGTTTCTGTATGTTTTTTTAATTCTTCCAGGTTATCTTCTTTAATATCTCCTTTAATTTCTGCAGCCAACAATTCATTGGAAAGTGTTATTTCCGCTATATCTTTAAAGGAGA
>CAZSTU010000149.1:0-7003 GCA_964609745.1 uncultured Halanaerobiaceae bacterium | reverse complement strand
CCGGTAAACTGCTTAAACATTATGATATAAAAAATGAATTAGTTAGTTATCATGATCATAATGAAAAGGAAAGGACAAAAGAATTATTGTCTGGCTTAAAAAATGGCCAGGATATAGCACTGGTGAGCAATGCCGGGATGCCCGGGATTTCGGATCCAGGACAGATATTAATAAATGAGGCAGTGTCTGCAGGAATCGAGGTTATACCTGTGCCAGGACCTACTGCTGTCATTGCAGCACTGGTGGCCTCGGGTCTTGATATGAGGCGTTTTGTTTTTGAGGGCTTTTTGCCCCGCAGTGGAAAAGAAAGGAAAGATAGATTGAGAGCAGTTCAGCGGGAGGAGAGAACAATAATTATTTATGAATCTCCCCATCGTGTTGAAAAGACTTTGAGTGATTTAAATCAATTAATTAGCAATAGAAAAATTTCTTTGATAAGGGAAATAAGTAAATTACATGAAGAAAAGATAAGGGGAACATGCAAAGAATTACTTTCAATAATAAAAAAGAAAGAAATAAAGGGAGAACTTGTGCTGGTTATTGAAGGACATAGTCCTCAGAAAGGGGAAAAAGAGGGCTGGGAGGACATGTCAGTAGTAGAGCATGTTAGGTTTTTAATGAAAAGTGGCTATTCCAAAAAAAGGGCGATTAAAGAGGTGGCCCGCCTCCGTGAACTTTCAAAAAGTGATGTGTATAAAAAAGCAGTTGTTATTGATGCCCGGGAATATCTTGAATAAAAAAAGAGGGGGTAGACAGAAATGGAAAATTTTGCTTTTCACAATCCGACTGAGATTATTTTTGGCAAAGGTAAGGTAGATGAGGTCGGTAAGAAGGCTGCAGAATTCGGAAAAAAAGTTCTGCTTGTTTACGGTCAGGGTAGTATAAAAGAAATAGGACTTTATGATAAAGTAATGAAAAACCTTAAAAAAGCTAACCTTAAAGTTTATGAACTGTCCGGTATTAAACCCAATCCACGTTTGAGTAGTGTAATAGAGGGAATAAAACTTTGTGAAAAACATAGCATCGATCTCATTCTGGCTGTAGGTGGAGGCAGCACTATAGATGCCAGTAAGGCGATATCTGTTGGTTATTATCATGAGGGAGATCTGTGGGAGATGGTCCGCGAAGACGGTGAGTTTAACCGTTCACTTCCAGTTGGAGTTATTTTGACACTTGCCGCAACGGGCTCTGAGATGAATGCCAATGCGGTTATCACTAATGAAAAAACAAACGAAAAATTGGCAATACATGAGTCTGTATACCCCAGTTTTTCTATACTGGATCCAGTAAATACATTTTCTGTACCAAGGAGTCAAACGGTATACGGTATTGTTGATATAGCTGCACATGTATTTGAACAGTATTTTAGCCATACAGAAGAAACTCCTTTAGTTGATAGATGGGCTGAGGGTATTTTAACTACTCTCAAAAAAATGAGTGAAAGAGTACTGGTTGACCCTGAGGATTATCAGGCCAGAGCAAATATTATGCTCTGCGGTACAATGGCTCTTAATGGATTGATAGGTATGGGAAAAAGTGAAGACTGGGCTTCACATGCTATTGAACATGAAGTAAGTGCAATTTATGATATACCTCATGGTGCCGGTCTTGCTATAATATTTCCCAACTGGATGGAATATGTGGTAGATGCAGGATATAATAAGTTTGCAATTTATGCAGATAAAGTATTTGGTATTGAAGAAAATATGTCTGAAAAAGAAAAGGCTTTAACGGGAATTGAAAAAACCCGGAAATGGTTTGATGATATGGGTGCTCCTTCTTCTCTGGCTGATTTTGATATTGGGCCGGAAAATCTGGAAACCATGGCTGAAAAAGCTACCAGAAATGGAGCGATAGGACATTACAAAAAACTGCAAAAAGAAGATGTCCTTGCCATTTTAGAAAAATCTCTTGACTAATGTTATTTTCATATTTAAAATTAATATAAAACAATAAAAAAAGGAAGGGTGGTAGTAGTGAGCAGGGATACCTTTTATGTAACAACCCCCATTTATTATCCAAGTGATAAACTACATATCGGACATGCCTATACAACAGTTGCAGCGGATACAATAGCCAAATATAAAGAAATGCAGGGTTATGATACCATGTTTTTGACCGGTTCTGATGAACACGGTCAAAAAATAGAAAGGAAAGCTAGAGAAACTGGTGAAGAACCGAAAGAGTATGTGGATAAAATAGTAGCTACTTTTAAGGAACTATGGCATGAACTAGGAGTGGATTATGATCGTTTTATCCGTACCACTGATTCCAGTCATGAGAGAATTGTTCAGAGGATTTTTGATAAATTATATGAAAAAGGAGATATTTACAGAGATAAATATGAAGGCTGGTACTGTATACCGTGTGAGACTTTTTGGCTGGAAAGACAGCTGGGTGAAGAAAAAGTTTGTCCGGATTGTGGGCGCCCGTTAGAATGGGTGGAAGAAGAAAGTTATTTCTTTAAGATGAGTAAGTATGCTGATAGGTTACTGGCATATATAAAAAACCATCCAGAATTTATACAGCCTGAGAGCAGAAGAAATGAGATGATAAGATTTATTGAAGGCGGCCTGGAAGATCTCAGTGTTTCCCGAACTACTTTTGACTGGGGGATTGAAGTGCCATTTGATAGTGAACATGTAATATATGTCTGGATTGATGCTTTAAGCAATTATATTACCGCACTGGGATATACTGAAGATGGAGATGACTTTAAAAAATACTGGCCTGCAGATATACATCTGGTGGGGAAGGATATTTTGCGTTTTCATACAATTTACTGGCCCATAATCTTAATGGCACTTGACTTGCCTCTTCCCGGACAGGTTTTTGGGCACGGTTGGCTTTTAACTGAAACTGGAAAAATGTCCAAATCTGTGGGTAATGTAGTTGATCCAATTCGGTTGATTGACGATTTTGGGCGTGATGCCATTCGTTATTATCTATTAAGGGAAATATCTTTTGGAGCAGATGGTACTTATTCAACAGAAGCCTTAATCAACAGGATAAACTCAGATCTTGCCAATGACCTGGGTAATCTTTTAAATAGGACGGTAAGCATGGTTGAACAATATTATGATGGTGTTATACCGGAACCGGCCGGGGAAAAAGATATTGATCTTGATTTAAAGGAAACAGCAGGCAGACAGTTAAAATTAATTGAAGAAAATATGGAAAAACTTCGTTTTACAGTAGCTCTGGAAGAGTTGTGGAATTTTGTCCGCAGGACCAATAAATATATAGATCAAACAACTCCCTGGATTCTGGCAAAAAAAGAGGACAAAAGAAAACGGTTGGGCACAGTACTCTACAACCTACTGGAAGCATTGAGGATAATTGGTGGTGCTTTAAAGCCGTTTATGGTGGACACACCATATGAAATAGGGAAACAGCTGGGACAGGAAAATTTAATTAAAGAAGATAACTGGCAGGATCTTAAAAGATGGGGTCTTTTACAAGCAGGAAAGAAGGTAAATAAAGGTGAACCTATATTTCCTAGAATTGATATGGAAGAATATTTTGAGGAGATTTCTGACAAAAAGACGGAAGAAAAAGACAAAAAGGGGGATAAGGATATGGTTGAAGAGCAAAAAATTAGTTTTGAACAATTTAGTGAACTTGATCTGAGAGTGGCAGAAGTGATTGAAGCAGAAAAGATTGAAGATAGTGATAAACTTTTAAAAGT
Organism: uncultured Halanaerobiaceae bacterium; assembly: GCA_964609745.1. Classification (GTDB taxonomy): domain Bacteria; phylum Bacillota; class Halanaerobiia; order Halanaerobiales; family DATFIM01; genus CAZSTU01. The sequence goes on along the minus strand of CAZSTU010000149.1, from coordinate 3,315 downwards.
AATAGTTGATCTGGGAGAGGAAAAAAGACAGCTGGTGGCAGGAATTTCTCGTTATTATAATCCAGATGAGTTAATAGGCAAAAAAGTTGTTGTGGTGGCCAATCTGGAACCTGCAACTATTTTTGGTGTCAAATCAAATGGGATGGTGCTGGCTGCTTCCAATGATGAGGAACAACTATCATTGATTACAGTCGATGAAGATATAAAAACAGGAAGTGAAGTCAATTAAGTATTTTACAGAAATTAAATAAAATATAAGTTATAAAGAAAAGGAGGGCTGCCGGTGAAACGGATAGGTGTAATTGGTGGAGGGCCGGCCGGTTTAACGGCAGCTATTGCAGCCGCAAAGACCGGGTTGGAGGTTACCCTCTGGGAAGCTAATGAAATAGATAAACATATAAATTGTGCAGAAGGGTATTTTGATATTCTGGATAATTTTCCTCCACCTGTTGAAGGGCGTAAACATAAAGTTGACAACTTAATTATTCAATTAGGAGAAGAATTTGAACTTGATACCAGTCAGCTTAACCTCTGGATGCTGGATAGAGAGGAATGGCAGTATAGCCTTAAAAAAAAGGCTGAAAAAATGGGAGTATTGATATATGAAGATGAAATGATTCAAAAAGACCAGCTGGAGTTTCTTAAGAGCGATTTTAACTGGATACTGGATGCTTCAGGTACTCCTTCTGTAACTTCTCTTTATTATGATTTTAGAAATGTTTATTTACAGAATGCTTTAATAGGTGTACAGTATAAACTTAAAGGTGATTTTAGTGACTACTATCCTGGTTTAAAAGCAGTTATACTTGAAAATGAATGGGGATATGCCTGGATTTTCCCCAAAAGTAAACAGATTGCAAATGTTGGTATCGGTTTGTTTAATGAAAAAGGTGTTAACCTTAGTGGGCGTTCATTATTTGCCAGATTGAATAATTTTTTAAAAAGAGAAAAGATAGAGGCAGAAATTATAGAAAAAGCCGGCGGTATTTGCCCTGGCTCATTGGTTGAATCCCCAGTTATAGATAATATAATATTGATCGGAGATGCTGCTGGTCTCACCTCGCCTCTGCACGGGGGAGGAATTGAACTGGCCCGTCTTTCAGCCAGGCTGGCAGTAAAGGCGATAAAGGAAAAAAATATTAATTATTACCCACAATATTTGAAAAATAAGATTAAAGAAAAACAAAACATAGAAAATAATCTAAGCCATTTATGGAAGAATCTAGACAGAAGCAATCTTAAAAAGCTGGTGTCCTTTTTGAGTCATTCACAGGTTGAGAGAAGTAAATTAGTGGAGCAGATAGCCTTATTTAAAAAAATAGGAAAATGGAAGGTGATGTAAATGAAGAATCGTGATTCAATTCCCAAGGCAACTATCGAAAGATTGCCCCTTTATTATCGCTGTCTGGATAAATTAGATAAATTTGAAAATGAAGATGTTGTATCTTCCAAAGAATTGGGAGGTCGTCTGGATATACCTTCAACTCAGGTAAGGAAAGACCTTTCATATTATGGTGAGTTCGGCAGACGCGGTGTGGGTTATGATGTGCATGATCTAAAAAAATCTGTAGGTAAAATTCTTGGTGTAAACAAAAAATGGTCGGCCGTGCTTATAGGGGCCGGTAATCTCGGGCGGGCTCTGGTTAATTATGGTGGATTTAGTAAAATGGGTTTGGATATTGTTAGTGTTTTTGATGTTGATTTAAATAAAATTGGTAATAAAATTGGTTCTATTACTGTTGAAAGCAGTAAAAATATGGAAAATATAATAAAGAAAAACGGAATAAAACTTGGCATAATTACAGTTCCGGCTGATTCAGCTCAGGAAGTAGCCAACCAGCTTGTAGAATCAGGAATAAAGGCAATCTGGAATTTTGCTCCCACACGTCTTTATGTACCTGATAATGTTGTAGTTCGCAATGAAGATCTGGCCGTAGGTATTGTCAGTCTTATTTATCATCTCAGCTGGCAGGAAGAACTTAAAGAAAGTGAGGAATAATTATTCCTTTTTTCTGTAAAAAGAAAGATGTTCCTTTTTCAGGCCGTATCGGTCCGGATTGAAGATGAATTCTGTATTACCCAGAAAAAAATAACCGCCCGGCTTCAGTGCCGAAACAAATTTATCAGTCAGTTTATCTTTTATTTCCCTGGTGAGATAAATGAAAAAATTACGACTCAAAATTAAATCCCAGTTTTTTTGGAAACTATCATTAATCAGGTCTTTTTTCTCAAACTTGATCTGATTAATGATTTCTCTTTTTAATTGATATTCATCTTTGTCTGTTGTTTTTTTAAAATATTTACTAATTATATTATCAGGTACATTTTTTAGCGAATTACTGCTGTATTTGCCCTCTCGAGCAATTTTTAGCACTTCTCTGTCCAGGTCACTGGCCAGAATATTATAACGACTTTTGTTTATTCCCATTTCTGTTAAAATAATAGCTATTGTATAGGGTTCTGATCCATTAGAACAGGGTGCGCTCCATATATTGAGCTTATTGTTAGATTCCAGTAATTCAGGTAAAATATTTTCTTTAAGATAGCTAAAATTTTTCGGATTACGGTAGAATTCTGAAGTATTTATGGTAAAATGACTTAAGTATGCTGCTTTAAATTCATTATCATTTTTTAAAAGGTCCAGGCATTTTTCATAATCTTTAACATCGTGTCGTCTCATTAAACTATCGGTTCTTCTTTTAACTCTTTTTAGTTTATAACCGGATAGGTTAATATTTAATATTTCACTTGCCTTATCTTTAAATTGGTTAAAGTTTAGTGACATTTAGGATCTCCTTTCTAGTATTTCAATAATTTTGGCGGGTATCTGTGGCAGGGGTAAAATTATATCATATGCCCCGGCCTCTATTGTAGCTGAGGGCATACCATATACCAGAGCAGTACTTTTATCTTCCACAATACCGTAACCATTGTGTTTTTTGAGCTTTGTCATCCCTTCGGCACCATCATGGCCCATACCTGTGAGTATTACTCCAATTAGATTATCCTGATAAATTTTGGCCAGTGAATTCAGCATATAATCAACACTTGGTCTTACACCCCATTTAGCAGGTTTTTGGTTGAGTTTTACCCGCCCATTATCATTGATTTCCATATGATAATCACCGGGGGCTATAAGAGCCAGACCTGGAGTTAACTTATCTTCTTCTTTTGCTTCTCTGACATTAATTGCTGCTTCTTGATTAATACGACTTGCCAGAGAAGTGGTAAAACCCGGTGGCATATGCTGTACAACTGTCAGGGCAGCAGGTAAATTTCCGGGAAGACCAATTAGTAATTCCTTTATGGCTCGCC
>CAZSTU010000148.1:0-7020 GCA_964609745.1 uncultured Halanaerobiaceae bacterium | reverse complement strand
ACACGAGCTTTATGAAACTCGAAAATCAACCCAGTTATCGATAAATATACTTTTTATCTTTCCATCAAGATAACATCACGCCATTCACCGTCAGGCATCTGTCCAATCTTTTCTCTACGCCTAATTTTTCTAAAACTACATTTTTTATGTAATCTAATACTGGGTTTGTTTTCAGGGAATATTCGATCTTCCAGAGTCCAGTACCTCGCCTGTTCAGAACATTTAATTAAATTATTTAAAAGAGTAGTACCAATTCCCTGGCCCATAAAATTGAGACCTACATAAATACTAACTTCAGCCACACCGGAGAACACACATCTATTTGAAACAGGTGTTATCGCCGCCCAACCATAAACTTTATTATTCCCCCGGGCCACCAACTGAAAATAATTCATATACTTTTCTTTCTGTTTTCCGGAACAGATTCTATCTCACGGTAGTCAAACAAACTCATTTTTGAATAATAGCCATAGGTGAAATCTCCCTGGTAAGTATTTTTTTGTTTTTGTTGTCAACTAACTTTATATAACTTATACTAAGGGTTTTCACCTTCTTTTATGCAATTTTTATTCATTGAGATCAATTTATCTTGATTATTTATTTTCACCTTACAATTACCCTATTTTAACTTCTTTTAGGGTGAATAAAATTTAATATCCGCTATAATCCCTTTTAAAACAAAGCTAATTTTATCGCAAATTACTCGATTAATTTTTTCATCTCCTCACTCACTCTAACCCCTCCCTTATTTTGGGTGCTAAAAAAAGATATACGATACCACTGAGTATTAAAACCATAGCAGAATAAAAGAATATTTCTCCCCAGCTTCCAGTTTGAGAAAGAACTACATCATTTCCCCTGTAGGCCCAGTAAAAAGGATTCCAGTAAAAAAACTTCTGCCATTTATCAGCTAACAATTCAATGGCTAAAGCTCCAGCTATCAGCGGCAAAAACAGTAATTTGATACTACCAGCTGCATTCATAATGTCATCATTGTTTAGGCCCTGTATAAATCCTACCAGCAGGCTCAGTAGTGTACTTACAAAGACAACCGTAAATAACTGAATCAGGTTTATATTACTAAATCCTGTGATAAAAACCAGCACCAGAGAACCAAATATAGCCAATAATAAACCAATTATACTCTTCCCCAAAATAAATGTTTTCCGGGTAGTAGGGGTTAAGTTGATGGCACTAATGGTATTATCAACCTTCTCCTCAACAATATTAATTGCTATCAGCATACCCCCTAAAATTGATATAAAAAGTATGGCTGTATTAACCAGCTGTTCTTTTAATGGTGGTACGGTTCTACCAAAATCTTTAATCTCTGCATTTGTATCTTCAATTTGTATATCTAATTCATAAAAAGCATTTAACATCTTTGCAAATTCAATAACTCTCTCCGGCTCATTGCCCTGGGGCATTATATAGTACTGTTCCTGATCTGGTAAAATAGCTACTATATTATCCCTTTCTTTAACCCTATCTTTGATTCTATCTACATTCTCAAATAACTCTACATCTGCAAAATTTTTAAAGTAAGCTACCTGTTCCGGATTTTCTCCTTCCAGTAAAGCCAGATTAATTGTAGTATCATTGATTCCCGGTGTAAATATATTGATAGCAATCGCAAAAATAATAGGTACAATAAATATATAAATCGAAATAAAGTTTTTCAAATTAACTTTTAAATCTCTTGTAAAAATTGTCCATATTCTTGTCAACATTTTTCCTCCTCTCCTTCCTTTAAACTGTCAGTGTTTTTTTATAACGTTTATTGGATAAAGCAAATAAAAACAGACCCAGCACAAAAAATCCCAGTGACACTGTTAATACATAGGTTATATCTCCCGTCTCTAAAAGTATTTCTTGAAATCCATAAAGAATCGGATAAGATGGTAACATTCTGACCCATAAAGGATCCCAGCCCGGAATAAAATAGGCTATATTTGGAATTGTAATTACTAACATAAATATATAGATAGTACCAAAAGCCTGCATAATATTATCATAAAAACTGGCAATCAATAGGCCCAGAGAAGAAGCAAAAAAGCCTGTTGTCAATAAAAGTACTAATAACAGCAAATAATTCGGCTGGGTTCCCATTACCGGTATCAAAACTATCAAACTTGATAATATACTTGTAACTAAAAGAACTCCTATTTTACTCATCAAATACTGCCAGACAGAAGATGCTGTTACGGCATAAGCTTTAATAACCCCTTCCTGCTTATCTAAAAAAATGTAAGCAGCTATAATGAACAATCCCATCAAAGCACCATTCAAAGTTAAAATAACTGGTAATATATTTTCTCTATCTGTCAGGTTTTCAAAATCTGATGCCAGGGGCCGGACATCCTGTTTTTCTAAAGCAGTTGCTAAAGTATCCGTGTCTTTCATCTGAGAAATTAAATATAAATTTTTTAAACGTTGAGGTTCATAACCCTGGAGATAGTATTCATATTCTAATTTATTATTTTGATTAATTTTAACAACTGTACCTAAACTGCGTTTTTTATCTGCCAATTTAACTAAATCTTCCTTATTATCAATCAGAAATATCTTTTTGTCTTCAGTATTGAATAATCTTGATTGGATAACATCCCCATTAACTTTGATGTCAACTTTTTCTCCACTTCCCTCTAAATTCTGGTTTCCCATTTCCTGCAAATATGACTTTTCCACCATTTCTGGTACATCTAAGTGAATATATTCAGTTTGTTTATTATTGAAATTTTCAGGAACAGCCAACAGGAGTACTGCCAGTATTAGTACCGCCATAAAAATTTCAATGTAGAAATAAAATCCTCTGGAGGCAAGTTTAAGTTCTTTAATAAAACTGGACCATAATTTCATGTTAAACCAGCCCCCTCCCTGTTACTTTGATAAATATTTCTTCAAGTGTAGCTTCTTTTGTATGCATAGTCTGAATCTCATATTTTCCTATTAAATCCTGCAGTTTCTTCTTATCTTCCTCAATAACAGTAGAAAAAGTTTCTTGAATAATATCCTCATTTTCAATGTATTCCACTTCTACAAGTTTTTCTCCATACTGCAGTTTTAAATTTTTGGGAGAATCAATCAGCTTTATTTCACCATCTATGATAAATGCTACTCGGTCACACAATTCTTCGGCAATATACATATTATGAGTGGTCAGGAAGATAGTAACACCCTGATTATTTTGTTCTCTTATAATATCTTTAATATCCGCAGCAATAGCAGGGTCTAATCCAGTAGTAGGTTCATCTAAAAACCAGAGTTCAGGATTATTAATCATAGACCTGGCAAAAGTCAATCTATGTTTCATCCCTTTAGAAAATTCTCCCGCTTTTTTGTTTCCCTTTCCTTCTAAACCCACAAGTTTCAACAATTCATCCGGTTTGCGAGTTTCCACATCAAATAGTTTTCTGTAGAATTCTAAGTTCTCTTTTGCTGTAAGTTTACTGTAAACATTGGATTGTTCAAAAGACATGCCAATTTTATTAAACATTTTAGGTATTATATGTTTAATATCATATCCAGCAACTGAAACCTCTCCCTTTTGTAATTGCAATAATCCTGTTAAAATATTTTGGGTAGTAGATTTCCCTGCTCCAGAGGGCCCCAGAAAACCAAAAATTTCACCTTTTGCTACTTCAAAACTTACATCCTTAACCGCATAATTGTTATCATTGCTGTAAGAATGATATAAATTTTCAACTTTGATCATCATCATACCTCCTCTAATAAATATAAGATCACTATTTATAAAATGCTTCCTGCAAAATATTTAAATATTCGTCAATTTCGGCTATCATTTCCTCAAAATCAATATCTCCTTCCATTTTTATTTTATGAGCAAGCCATTCCTCCCCCAGTTTCTCCATCACCCACTCGGTAATCTTGAGAACTTTTTCCTTATCAATATTATCTTTAAACAAATCAAAATCAATATTACGATAATAGACATCCTGATATATATTAGGAGCATATTTTTCAGTCATTTTTTTCATCTCTTCAATAGAACTATTTTGATACATTTTTTTACTAAATGGCAATAAATATGGATACCTACTCCATACTTTAAATTTGACCAGAGCAATCTGTTTAATCCTTTTAAATATATCTGATTCTTCCCAATCTATTTCCTCTAAAACTGCATCAATCGTAATTTTAAAAGCAAAAACTTTTAGGTGTTCATAAAGACTCTTTTTGCTATCGAAATAATGATACAGCAGTCCTTTAGATATATCAGCATTTTTTACTATATTATTTGTTGAAGCCTTATCAAAGCTGTTTTTACTAAATTCTTTTAAAGCACTATTAATAATTTGGTCCCTTTTTTCAGGATTAATATTTTCGAAAACCTCTTCCATTTCACTCACCTCCCAACATTTTCAAATAACCGACTGGAATGGTCAGTATTAATTAAAATTTATTATAGCATAACCGACTGGAGTAGTCAATAGTTATTTTTTGAAAACTCAAACACCTCACTAAAGAAAATTTCATTAACCTACAAAAAAATTTAAAACATCTTTTCTAGAGTGTTTATATCTTCTATATTTTGTAGTAGAATATTTAATATACTGGAAAATATAATTCTAAGGAGGAGATAGCAAATGAAATGGGAAGACAGTATCGTGTTTTTGGGCGTAGAAGACCTGGAGAAAGTTGACTCTTTCTATCGAAAGGTTCTCCAGTTTTCTCTATACAGGGACCAGGGACTCTGCCGGATTTATGAGATACCAGGAGGAGGTAAAATTGGTTTTTGTTCTCATATGGATAAAAACATTTCCCACAGGGCCCCAATTATTACACTTTTAACCGAACAGGTGGATGAAGTTTATCGAAAGGTAAAAAAGAAAGAGATAAATATCCTCCATCCCCCAGAAGTCAATGAAAAATTTAACATCTACCATTTCTTTATGGAGGATCCAGAAGGATATTCCGTGGAAATACAAAAATTTTTAGACTGATCTTATGTAGTTTTATCAACCTTTCTGCTGCAGCCGGACTTTTGATAATCCTCTTTACATCACAGTCAATTCTTACCGCGGTAGTTCTAACCCAAATTACTATCACCGATAACAAATAATTTTTTGGCATTTTTAATCATTTGCTGACTCAACGGTTTCAGGAGAAAAATAATTAATAAATAACATTACAAATAAGGCAAAAATTATTGATTGTATTATTGTTATTATATAACCTGTCTCTGTAACTGGATAAAATTCACCATATCCAATAGTTGTCATAGTTATAACACTAAAATAAATTGCTGTAATTGGAGTTAGAGATTCATTTAGAAAATCTCCATATAGATGTATTACAGAAAAGGCCAGAGATACTTGAAAATAATTAAAAATTAACATTATCATCAACCTACTAAAAATCATGGATCTTTTATAATAATCTGGTAATACTATCATACTTAATATATATATAACAGTCTCTGATATAATATAGGCTGTAAAAATCACAACTACCAGATTACTATACCAGCCAAAAACTAATACTAACACAAGCCAGATAAATTTACTAAACACATAAAAATCAAGCAAAAGTTTCTGCATTATTGGAGAAAGATTTGTTGCCAGATAATTTATTATTGCTGTTGGATAAAATATATGTATTAATATAAGAAATAATCTCAGGACCCTTCTAATACCATAGGAAGGACTATTCGTATCATTCCAGACCCCTCTAATTTTATTTTTTAAATCATCTTTATAAACAATTGAATTACAATCATTTTCTAATTCCGGACCTATAAAAATTTTTTTTATGAAATTCATTAATGATTACCCCATTCTATGGTTTTAGATTCAAATCGAAAATTAAGCTAAAGCAAAGACCCATTCCGGTAAAAAACCTCCATTTTATTGGGAACTAAAAATAAAGACAATAAGAAACCTATTATAACGATTCGACAACAAGCACTGCTTTCCCTGCAAGAACTTTTAGATAACATCTGATTTAACTACCTTTTAATAATAACTATTTTAAAAAAACACACCTCTGTATTTTTAGTTGCCATTCTCTGTATTTTTATTTTACCAAAGACAATCTAACACATTCTTTATAGGATATTAACCAAAAGTTATCATGGATTGAGGTCAATATCAAAACTATTTTATTTTTAATTAAAAATCATATAAAAATGATATTATAATATGCTTATTTACAGAATTGATTAATCAGGAATATTTTTGAATTAATTTCTTTTAAAAGAAGGAATTAATCCTCTTTTATTTAAATAGTAAATCATGGTCATGGAGTTTTTAAATGGAAAGGGGATTGTAATTAAAGGAAAGGAAGGTGTAATATGATTAAGAAAAAATATATAATAATAACATTAATAATAGTAGTTAGCCTTTTATTTGGATATAATTTTTTTATGAGAACAGATAATAACGAAATAAATGAAAGATCTTTAAATTACTTTGAAAAAAACCTAATTGGTGTTATTGCTGATAATTTATTTGTGTTCAATATTTCTTTGATAAAAGATGATTTTGAAATTGAACTATTATTAAAAAAATACCAGGATGGTGAATTTATTAATGTTCAAAACCACTCTATAATTTCATCTGATAAATTTAAAGAAGATAAAGGTCATATAATTTTAGGTTTTAATGAAATTGATGATAAATATAAAGAATCAATAATTTCCTATTTTAATGAGAATCAATATAAAACTATGAAAAGTAAAGTATCTAAACCAGAATCAGATACTTATATCAATACTTCAAATAGTTTGAAACATTTAGAGTACAATATGGACCAGGAAATAATTTTAGCTGCAAAAATATATGATAAAAATAGTATTTCTGAAAATCCCGAAAACTTATTTACTCATGATTATAAAGAAGATTTAGAAGAAGTTATCCAAAATGATTTAGTTTATTTATTTAGTATTCAAATAAAAGAAAAATAATAACCGGATCATTGATAAAATATGCAGATACAATTTCACATTTTTGATTTCTCTTTTAACTGGTCATTTTTTGCTCTTTCTCGCCAGTTAAAATA
>CAZSTU010000147.1:0-7032 GCA_964609745.1 uncultured Halanaerobiaceae bacterium | reverse complement strand
ATCTGCTAGTCTTTCTACAAGTTTATAACCAATATTTCCTGCCTGCAGGTCCGGGAATATCAAAATATTAGCTTTGCCCGCTATCTTACTTCCAGGGGATTTTGTTTTAGCTATCTCCGGAACAAGGGCAGCATCAGCCTGTAATTCCCCATCAATTTGCAGATCAGGTCTTTTGTCTTCAGCCAGTTTCTTTGCCTCAATAACCTTATCTACCAGTTCATGTTTGGCACTTCCCAGAGTGGAAAAAGAGAGCATGGCTACTTTTGGATCCATATCAAGCAGGCTACTGGCTGTATCTGCTGTGGATATAGCAATTTCAGAAAGACATTCTGCATCAGGATTTGGATTTACAGCACAATCAGCAAAAATAATAATTCCATCATCTCCATATTTACAATTAGGAACATCCATAATAAATGCTCCGGAAACGACAGACAGTTCTTTTTTCGTTTTTATAATTTTAAAGGCAGGGCTCAATACATCTCCGGTAGCGTTTACTGAACCTGCTACCATGCCATCCGCTCTATCAGTATGTACAAGCATTGTGCCAAAATAAAGAGGATCCTTTATCTTTTTTTCAGCCTCTTTTTTACTTATGCCTTTATCTTTTCTTATCTCAAAATATTTTTTATTGAATTCTTTAATTAATTCTGATTGTTGAATGTCAATAAATTTAATATCACCTAAATTAACATTTTCACTGGCTGCTTTTTCTTTAATTTCCTCCTCTCTTCCCAAAAGAATTATTTCTGCAAGATTTTGTTTTCTTATTTTTTCAGCAGCACGAAATACCCGGGGTTCATTTCCTTCCGGTAATACAATACATTTTTTATTTTTTCGAGCTTTTTCTTTGAATTTTTGCATTATATCCATTTTAAATTCTCCCCCTTTATAAGCTACAGGCATTGATTAGTATTTAAACTTTTCTTGTTCAGTATTTATAAATTTGTTATTATTATTATATATACTAGAATAATCTTGATTATCCTGTTAAAATTATTAAAGAAACACTTATCAAAATTTTTTAAATTTTAGAGGGAGTTGAAAAAATGACAGCTGTTACAGGTATTATTACCGAATATAATCCTTTTCATCATGGCCATATCTATCATCTGGAACAAAGCAAAAAAATAGGCGAGTCTGATAAAGTAGTCTGTATTTTGAACGGAAATTTTACTCAAAGGGGTAAACCTGCTTTAACGGACAAATGGTCAAGGACCAGGATGGCATTGAGCCAGGGGGTAAATATTGTCTTGGAATTACCATTTGTATATGGAATTCGCAGTGCTGAGTATTTTGCTTATGGTGCAATTTATATGCTTGATAAAATAAATATTGTTGATAATATCGTGTTTGGTAGTGAAAGAGGTGATATTAGACCACTACAGAAGTTAGCGGATATTTTAGTTGAAGAGCCTCCAGAATTTAAAGAGAAATTACATCTGAATTTGAAAAAGGGTAATTCTTTTGCCAAAGCAAGGCATAATGCTATCAGACAATATTTTAAAAGAAAGGATTTAAATATTAGTGTGGTGGATAGTTTAGCAAGTCCAAATAATATACTTGGAATAGAATATTTAAAGGCCTTAAAAAAATTAAAGTCAGATATAATTCCTATGACTATCAAAAGAGTGGGAGAAGATTATTATTCTGACAGAACAGACCGGGAAATTGCCAGTGCTTCTGCTATAAGGAAAATATTTTATGATAAAAATTGGGATAAGGTACAAGAAATAATACCGAAAAAAAGCTGGGAAATTTTAAAAAAAGATATTAAAAGTAAAAAGATACCCATTAAGCGGGAATATTTTGGAACACTTATCTTAAATAACATTAGGAAAAAAACCATTGAAGATTTAAAAAATTACACTGAATTGAAAAATGGTTTTGAAAATCGTTTCAAAAAAGCCGCCCAAAATTGTGGAGATTATTTTTCTTTGGTAGAAAATATTAAAACGAGTGTATTGCCCCAGACAAGAGTACAGAGGAATTTACTTCATGTATTATTTGAATTAACTGCAGAGCAATTTGAATTTATGGATAAAGCAGGTATACAATATATAAGAGTTCTTGGGTTTGATAAAAAGGGTGAAAAATTAATGGGTGAAATTGCCTCTAGTATTGATATTCCATTGATTATACAGCCTGCAAAATATGTAGAGACTGTAGATATTGGTTCCGAGGATCCATTAAAAAGGATGTTGAGTTATGATATACTTGCAGGAAATATCTACAGTCTCTTATATAATAATAATAATATGCGATATGCTGGAAGGGATTATTATAAACAACTGATAAAATATTAAGTATTATTTTTTAAATACTCAAGGGCCTGATCAAAATTGTCTACAGGAACCAGTTCGATATCTGTATTAATCTCACCCAGTTCTTCATAATTTTTTCGAGGTAATATAAAAACATCTGCTTCTGCTTTTTTAGCTGCAATGATTTTTAGTCTGGTACCATCAATTCTGCCAAAAGAGCCATCAGAGTCTATGGTGCCTGTTCCAGCAATTTTTTTACCGCCAGTAATATCTTTTTCAGTTAATTGGTTATATATTTCCAGAGAAAATACGCCTCCAGCTGATGGACCAATAATATTTTTGGTATCAAAATGAACTTCTTTCGGGAAATCGTAATTAAGATCTTTAGTGGTTATCAGGACTCCTATTGAAGATTTGTCAGGTTCCTGGGGTAATTCAACAGTTTTAAGGGTAGTAGTTATTTTTTCATTATTTCTTATAATTGTCAATTCAATTTCTTTGTTGATTTCCTGTTCTCTTATTACTTGCACAGCATCTGTGGCCAGTTCTATTTTTTTACCATTTACAGCTACAATTACATCGCCCTTTTTTAATTTGTTAACAGCAGACCCTTCTTCCAGAACCTCTTCAACACTTGCTCCTTTCCCGCTGACACTTACTTCATGACCATGTTTTTCAAAGGCTATTGCCTGAGCCTTGAGCTTGCTTTCTTCCATAAGATCATCCATGATATTTAAATACTCATCCATATCCATCCCCGGCGGTATTTGATCCTCTACTGGTGTTAGCTGTTTATCTTCAGGGTTTGTTAGGGACACATAAATATAATCAAGTAAAGAAGCTTTTTTGCTGGCTACTGCAGTTAGCATAAAATCTCCTCTGGATTGTCCTTTATACCCATCTTCAACTGTGATAAGGGGAGATAATTCCTGAGCAATACCGGGAGATGTAACCATATATGGTGTAGGTATGAAGTAACTTATTATTAGAAATATAATTACTAATCCAATGAAAAGTTCTAACTTGCGTGATATATATTTATTTAGAGATTTACTGTTTTTCATTAATTATTCTCCTCCAGAATTTCTTTAATTTTAGGGAGTTTTTTTTGGGCTGCTCTATATCCAGCTTCAATACATTCATGAGATCTTTCCAAATCAAATGTTGTAATATCGGCCAGGTCAGGGTTTATAGTAATATCGGCTCCTGAATTTTTTAGTTTTTGAAATTCATACTGCATTATATCAAATGTGTTAAATAAAACATCAAAAATATTATTAACAGGGGAATTTACTTCAGAAATTCTGATATCAACTGCTATTACAATGTCAGCTCCCAATTTCCTTGTGGCAGAGACAGGGACACGGTCAAGTAAAGCCCCATCTACGAGATATTTTCCCTGGTGTGAAAATGGTACAAATATTCCGGGTATGGCTATACTGGCCCGGATTGCTCTGGCTACAGAGCCTGTTTTTATGACAATACGTTCTCCATGTTCTATGTCACAGGCAATGGCTGCAAAGGGTATTTTTAAGTCAGAAAAATTTTTTCTTTTGGTAAGTATTTGAAATAATTGCAGCATTTTTTCGCCTTTGATTAGACCTTTACGAGGAAAGGTAATATCAGATAAATTATCCCAGTCCAATTCCCTGGCCAACCCTTTCATGTATTTTACGGGAATATCACTTGCATATAATCCACCAATAATACTTCCCATACTTGTTCCTGCAATAACATTTATTGGAATGTTCTCTTTTTCCAGTAATTCTATAACTCCAAGGTGAGCAAGACCTCGAGCTCCTCCAGATCCAAGAGCAAGGCCGATTTTTTTGCTGGATACTACCAAAAAAATCCCTCCTACTAGATATATTAAAGAAAAAAATATATATGTTTTATAAATTATATTATAATTCTATATAATTATATAAAATATATCCATAAATTGCAAAAGAGGTGACAATAATTTATTGTCACCTCAATAAATTAATAAGATGCTATTGAACCATCAGTCCGTGGTTCTGTACCTGCTACATAGGAACCGCCATGTTTTTGCCAGATTAATTGTCCTCTGCCAAAAGAGCCTGAATCAAGGCTCACTTCTATTTGATGGCCCATTCTTGATAATTTTTGCGCAATATGTCGGGGAAAATGGTGTTCTACTTTTATCTTTTTACCATTTACCCATTGCCAGCGGGGTGCATCGAGTGCAGCCTGAGGATTTAAATCGTGGTCAATGGTGTTAGATATAACCTGAAGATGTCCCTGTGGTTGCATATATCCGCCCATTACCCCAAATGGGCCAATCGGTCTATTATCTTTGGTTAAAAAGCCGGGGATTATTGTGTGATAGGTTTTTTTCTTGCATTCCAGAGCATTGTCGTGGTCAGGGTCAAGACTAAAGAGATGTCCTCGATTTTGTAGGGCAATTCCTGTATCAGGGACAACCAATCCTGAGCCAAATCCCATGTAATTACTCTGAATATATGAAATCATATTTCCTTCACTATCAGCTGCTGCCAGGTAGACTGTTCCGCCCCCCGGGGGATGACCCGGTTCTGGTTTGATGGCCTTTTTACCAATTTTTTTTCGACGTTGTTTTAAATAATTTTCAGCAAGCAAATCAACTGGTTTTTTTGACATTTTTTCAATATCTGTAATATATTTCTTGCCATCAATCATGGCCAGTTTTAATGCTTCAATATGTTTATGATAAGTATCAGGATTTTCTTTATTCTGTACTTTCATTTCATTTAGTATACCAAGAGCCATCAAAGCAATTAACCCCTGTCCATTTGGGGGTAACTCCCAGACATCATATCCTCTGTAATTTATGTTAAGGGGATTTATCCATTCTGCTTCAAAATCGGCCAGGTCTTCACCGCGAAGAAATCCGTTATACTGGCGAGAGAAATTATCAATTTTTTCGGCAATTTCACCTTTATAAAAAGATTCAGCGTTTGTTTCTGCAATCTTTTGTAAAGTACGAGCATGATCGGGAGAATTCCACATTTCACCTATTTTGGGAGCTCTACCTTTGGGGGCAAAAGTAGAAAACCAGTTAGAAAACTGTTCGCCCTTTAAATTATTTTTGTATCTTTTATAGGCATAATTCCAGTATTTGCCTGTTACTGGAGAAAGAGGAAAACCCTTTTCAGCATACTCGATGGCAGGTTTGATTACCTCTGTTAATGGTAACCTGCCGAACTTTTTTGATAGTTTTGCCCAGGTGCCTGGTATACCCGGTACTGTTACAGGTATCCAGCCGTATTTTGGTATTTTGTCATAACCACGATCTTTTACCTTTTTAATAGAAATGTTTGAGGGTGATTTACCACTTCCATTAATACCGTGTAATTTTCCATCTGCCCAGAAAAGAGCAAATGCATCTCCTCCAATACCATTTGAAGTTGGTTCAACTACTGTTAAAGTCGCCGCAGTGGCCAGAGCAGCATCGATGGCGTTACCACCCTTTAATAATATGCGCAGTCCTGCATGTGCAGCAAGTGGCTGAGAACTGGCTACAGCTCCATTTGGGGCAAATACCGGGGTTCTTTGTGATGGATAAGGATAATTCAAATAATCAATTTGTTTTTTCATCTACCGTTTCCTCCCTTAAAGTATGTAAGTGATTGATATTATCCTATCAGTTAAAAGATATTATTTCAACAAAAAAAGGGAGGCAGATATTTATTAATCTACTTTGACTGGATTTTTTTGCCCAGAATCAAGTTCATAAATGCTGTCATATTCTATGTTATTTTTGTTACAGAGAGACTTTAATTTATTTATGTCATTTTTTTTAATTCTTCCGGCAAGACCACAGGATGAACTTATCTGACGGGGTACAGGAATTAGTTTTACTTTATAATCATTGTTATTAAGTAATTTTTCAAATTCCAAAGCTTGATGTGTAGAATGAAAAGTAAAAACATAAGTATTTTCCATTTAACTCACTCGCTTTCCATCAATATTAACCTATAGTTATAATAAATTTGTAATTTTTTCTTTTATCTTTAACTTCAACATTAAATCCAGAATTCCTGGCATAACGGGTAATATTTTTTGTTATAACCACCGGTTCAGGGCAGGGACTTCCATCCATGATTGTTTATTGTGAAATACTTCACCAAATATTATAACATAAATAACTAGATCTATAAAGAAAAATTATATGAATTATAAAAAAATCTAATTTTATATTGAAATAATGACTGAATGCTTATATAATTGTAGATAAGTTAATTTATATACATATTAAAATTTCACAGGGGGTTAATATATGCGTGAAGTTTATCTTGACAATGCTGCCACCAGTCGTCAAAAACCAGAAAAAGTAAAAAAAGCAATTATGAACTATTTTACTAAAATCGGTTGCAGCCCCGGCCGGGGGGGATATGAATGTTCTCTTCAGGCTGGACGAATAATTTTGGAAGCTCGTTCTTTGCTTGCTGATTTTTTTAATGTTACCGATACAAAACGGTTGATTTTCACTGCCAATGTTACGCACTCTTTAAACTATACTATCAAAGGTTTGCTTGACAAAGGTGATCATGTAATCACTACCAGTATGGAACATAATTCTATATTAAGACCTCTTCACAGTCTGGAAGAAAATGATATAATTAATGTAGACTATATTTGCTGTTCACAAAAAGGGGTACTGGATCCTAATAAAGTAAGAAATAAAATAAATGAAAATACTAAAATGATAGTCTTGACACATGCATCAAATGTAACGGGGACAATTATGCCTGTTTCTGAGATTGCC
>CAZSTU010000146.1:0-7078 GCA_964609745.1 uncultured Halanaerobiaceae bacterium | reverse complement strand
TTAGTCAGATATTTTATATCTGGCGGGGAGGGCTGGCTATTCATGGTGCGATATTGGCCGGTATAATTGTACTATTTTTACTCACAAAAATATACAAAGTTAATTTCTGGAAAACAGTAGATATACTTGTTCCTTCTCTCGTGCTGGGCCAGGCAATTGGAAGATGGGGCAACTTTTTTAATCAAGAAGCATTCGGAGGACCTGTAACTGAAGAATTTATTAATATTTTCCCTAAATTTATAAAAAAACAAATGCACATAAATGGCAATTACTATCACCCAGCATTTTTATATGAGTCAGTCTTGAATTTTTTATTGTTCATTTTGCTTATTTTTTTCAAAAGAAAGAAATTCATAAAAAACGGTGATCTTTTTGCAATATATCTAATTGCTTATTCCACATCCCGTTATTTTATTGAAGGCCTCAGAACTGATAGCTTGATGTTAGGTCCATTTAAGGTTGCTCAACTGGTAAGTATTATTGGTATAATAGTCGGAATTATACTGATATATCTCAAACACAAAAAAGTTAATACATGAATTAATATGTGCTGATTTTTACTGAATTGACAGCAAAATTACGATATGCTAAACTAATAGTATTAAATATGCACTTCATACATATGGAAAAATTTATTAAATAGAGGTGATAATTTTGACAAATAAATATTTATTTACATCAGAGTCGGTAACAGAAGGTCATCCAGATAAAGTTGCTGATCAAATTTCAGATGCTGTACTGGATAAAATTTTGCAAAAAGATCCTGAAGCTAGAGTTGCCTGTGAAACTTTTGTTACTACAGGCCTGGTCCTGGTATCCGGTGAAATATCTACTGAGTGTTATGTCGACATTACAGAAACCGCCCGGGATAAAATAGTAGAAATTGGTTATGATAGAGCCAAATATGGTTTTGATGGGGAAACCTGTGCTGTATTAACAGCTATAGATGAGCAATCAGAAGATATTGCTCAGGGGGTTAACCAGTCACTCGAAGTAAGAAAAAGAGAAAAGGAAGATATAGAACAGGGAGCAGGAGACCAGGGTATGATGTTTGGTTATGCCTGTAATGAAACTCCTGAATTAATGCCCCTTCCCATTATGCTTGCTCATAAATTGGCCAGAAGATTGGCTGAAGTAAGGAAAAAAGGTATTCTTCCCTATTTGAGACCAGATGGTAAAACACAGGTAACAGTAGAATATATTGATAATCTGCCGGTGAGAGTAGATAAAGTTTTAGTATCAGCACAGCATCATCCTGATATTACTCTGGATAAAATCAAAAATGACATATACCAACATGTTATAAAATATACTATTTCAAATGATATGCTGGATGAAGATACAGAAATTCTTGTCAACCCCACAGGTCGATTTGTTATTGGTGGACCACACGGTGATAGTGGACTTACAGGCAGAAAAATTATTGTTGATACTTACGGAGGTACTGCCCGTCATGGTGGTGGTGCCTTTTCAGGCAAAGATCCCACAAAAGTTGACCGTTCTGCTTCTTATGCTGCTCGCTATGTAGCTAAAAATATTGTAGCAGCCGGGCTGGCTGATAGATGTGAAGTTCAGTTATCTTATGCAATAGGAGTTGCCCGCCCATTATCAATTATGGTTAATACTTTTGGTACGGGAAAACTATCCAATGACAAAATGGTTAAATTAATTAAAAGCACATTTGATCTAAGACCAGGGAAAATTATAGAAAATCTAAATTTAATTCAACCCATATATAGTTCAGTAGCAAAATATGGTCATTTTGGCAGACATGATTTAAATCTACCGTGGGAACAAACTGATAGAGTTGAAACTTTACAAAAACAGGCTAAAAGAATATAGATATTTCACTGACCGAAGTTTTTATTCTCGGTTTCTTTATTTGAATTTGAGGTGAGTTTATGTTTAACAAAACCAATATTGATAAAGATACAATCCTGAGAGGACTACGTTTTGCTGTTATTATCAGTTTGGTTATATCGTCATTGATTATTTTGTTTACAATTGACGAAGATACACTCCAAAGATTACTAACCAAAATAAGTGCAAGATATGTCTTTTATTTGTTAATAATTATGATATTAAACTGGATTTTTGCCGGACTAAAAATAAAAGTACTTGTTCATACAATAGGAGACACCATATCATTATTGGACGGTATTATCGTATACCTCGGTGGAACATTTGTTTCTTTTGTTACACCTTTTGCATCTGGTGGTGGTCCGTATCAGGTGTATTTTCTCCATAAAAAGGGGGTTAATATTGGCAAATCATCCACAGTAGTAGTTGCTCAATTTATACTTCGATTATTCTTTTTCGGTACTTTAACCCCAATATTTATGATATTTTTCAATGACCTTATTTCTCCGGGAGCAATACCAGGATATATTTTTTATGTTACCTTCGGAATTGCTGTTATTTTTTCAGTCGGTATTATAGTCCTAACTTTGATCCCTGATATCATGGATCAAATACTAAACTTAATTTTTAAAATTAAAAGGTTAAAAAACTTCTTTAAAAATAGTTATAGGGCAAAAAGAATTTTGGTAAAAGCCCGAAGAGAACTACAGGAATTTAGAGAATCTCTCCAATTATTGATAAAAAACAAATGGCGGCTTTTACTTGCTACATTCTATACTATAATTTACTGGAGTTTAATTTTTATGATAATGCCTGTAGTATTAAAAGGATTGGGAGTAGAACCCAATTTCCTCAGGGCATATGTTATGCAGACAATCATTTATCTTATAATACCATTTATGCCTACACCAGGTGCTAGTGGAATAGCTGAAGTTGGTTTTGCTTCGCTACTTGTGGCATTTATACCTAGAAATCTTATAGGACTTGTTACTTTTGGCTGGAGACTATATACCTTTTATCTGGTTTTGCTTGTGGGAGGAACAATCGCTTTAAGGGAGATCAACAGAGTGGGGAGTATAGAAAATGAGTAAACTTGCCAGAATAATAGTTGATATATCCTCTACAAATCTTAATCAGGGTTATGATTATTTCATTCCTCCAAAACTTGAAAAAGAAAATCTAAAAATAGGACAGGTTGTAACAGTTCCTTTTGGTAGAAGAAATGTGAGAGGATTTATTATTGGATTTCCAGAAAAAACTAATATAAGTAAAAATAAAATAAAATCTATAAAAAAAATAAATAAAAAAGAAAGTTTTTTTAACAGTACTATGTTAAACCTGTTCAAATGGATGGCAGATTACTATCAGGTTCCCCTGGCCAGTATTATTAAAACTGCTCTACCAACAGGTGTACTTAAGGGCAAAATAAACAAAAAAACTCATAAATATGTAGTTCCAGCACAGTCTATTGCAAAAACCAGAAATATAATAGACAAAATAAAAAAAAGAGCACCCAAACAGGCTCGTGCTTTAAAAGTATTATTAGAAAATAAAAATAAAAAATTTAATATAAAACTTCTTGCTAAAAAAGCAGAATGTTACCGCGGAGCTGTTAAAAAATTACAGGAAAAGGGTTATATCAAAATTCAAAAGGAGACAACTAAAAGACGACCGGGGATAGATATTAATTATAAAAAAAATATCGATTTTAAGCTAACCCCTGAACAAAAACATGCTGTAAAAGAAGTCGATAAGTATCTCCAAAAAAATAATTTTCAAACATTTTTGTTGCATGGTGTAACAGGTAGTGGCAAAACAGAGGTATATCTACGGCTTATAGAAAAAACTATAAAAAAAAATCAGGGCTCTATAATTCTAGTACCCGAAATAGCCCTGGCCCCTGTAATGGTCAGGCGAATATACAATCGTTTTGGAGATAATCTGGCCATATTACACAGCAATTTATCTTTGGGAGAAAGATATGACGAATGGCGCAGATTAAATAATGGGGAAGCATTAATTGCTATCGGTGCAAGATCAGCCATATTTGCTCCAGTGTCCAATACTTCCTTAATTATTATTGATGAAGAACATGAAAATTCTTATAAACAAAATTCTTCTCCTTATTATCACGCCCGCATGGTTGCCCGCAAAAGGGCTAGACTGGAAAATGCTCCACTTATTTTGGGAAGTGCTACACCATCTTTAAATAGCTACTATCTTGCGCAGAAAAATAAGTATCATTACCTGAGTCTACCACGTCGAATAAAATCACATTCTATGCCTCCTGTTAAAATAGTAGATATGAGAAAAGAACTAAAAAAAGGAAACACATCGATATTCAGCCAGGAATTATATAATTATGTTAAAAAAGCCCTGAAAAATGAAAAACAGGTGCTGTTATTTTTAAACAGAAGGGGTTATTCAAGCTTTGTCCTTTGCCGGGAATGTGGAAAAGTTATAACCTGCAATAATTGTGATATTTCACTAACATATCATGCAGAAGAAAATCTTTTAAAATGTCATTATTGTGACTACACTCAGACAGTACCAGATACATGTCCAGACTGTGGTAGTCAATATATCAGAAAATTTGGTATAGGAACAGAAAAAATTGAAGGTGAAACAAAAAAGATTTTTCCCGAAGCCCGGGTGGAAAGGATGGATATAGACACTACCAGCCGAAAGGGAGCACATCAAAGAATACTTTCCAGAGTCGAAAAGGGCAAAACAGATATACTTGTCGGAACACAAATGATAGCCAAAGGACATGATTACCCCAATATTGCTGTAGTTGGAGTAATAACTGCAGATACAATGTTAAATTTACCTGATTTTAGGTCAGCTGAACGCACCTTTCAGCTTTTAACCCAGGTTGCAGGACGAACGGGCAGAGGACAAAATAAAGGAAAAGTTATAATCCAGACATATTCCCCCCAGCACTATAGTATACAAGCTGCAAAAAATCATGACTATCATAATTTTTATCAAAAAGAAATTAAATTAAGAAAAAGTCTGGAATACCCGCCCTTTTCTATACTGGCAAATATAATTATATCAGGTGAAAATAATAATAAAGTTATGGAACTGGCCCAGGAATGCGGCCAGTTTCTTGATAATTATCACGAATATATTGATGAAGTGCTCGGCCCTTCACCGGCACCACTGGAAAAACTGCGGGGAAAATATAGATGGCAGCTAATATTAAAATTTAATAAGTATAATAAACGCAAAAAAGTTCTACAGGCTATTAATAGCAAATTTAGACCAATTAACTCAGATAAGATTAATTTTGTTATTGATGTAGATCCACAAACAATGTTATAATTAAATAGAATGTGTGTATAAATTAATAAGTTTTTAAAAAATTGGAGGTATATAGATGGCATTACTAAAAATTAGGAAGGTTGGAGACCCTGTATTGAGAAGTAAAGCCCGTCCTGTTAATACAATAAATAATAAAACGAAAACTTTACTGGATAATATGGCAAAAACCATGTACAAAAATGATGGAATAGGATTGGCCGCTCCCCAGGTAGGGGTCCTGCAAAGAATGTTTATTGTTGATATAGGTGACGGACTGCTTGAGTTTATAAATCCTGAAATCACTTCAGGGGAAGGTAAAAATATAATGGAAGAAGGCTGTCTCAGTGTACCCGAGAAAACAGGTGGAGTAATAAGAGCAAAAAAAATAACCATTAAAGCTTTAAACAGAAATGGAAATGAAATAGAGATGGAGGCAGACGGTTTACTGGCAAGAGCATTGCAGCATGAAAATGACCATCTTGATGGAATATTGTTTATTGATAAAATGGTTACTGAAGAAGAATTATCTAAAATGGAAAATAAACAAAATTAAATGAGGTGTTTTAATTTGGATATTATCTTTATGGGTAGTCCGGATTTTGCCGTGCCTTCTCTGGAAAAACTGGTAAACAATGAAAAAATAAATATTAAAACAGTTATTAGCCAGCCTGATAGGCGACGGGGTCGTGGACAAAAACTACATCCCACCCCAGTTAAAGCCCGTGCTCAGGATTTAAATAAAAATGTTCATACTACCTCTAATGTAAATGAGGATTCCTTTATTAATTTAATAAAAAATTTAGACCCTGAAGTAATCGTTGTTGTAGCCTTTGGACAAATACTTAAAAAACCTATACTACAAATACCAGATAAAGGTTGTATTAATCTTCATGCTTCCTTGCTCCCAGAATACAGAGGGGCCAGTCCCATTCACCAGGCTGTTATAAATGGAGATAATAAAACCGGTGTTACAACAATGTTTATGGATGAAGGACTGGACACAGGTGATATTATTTATCAAAAAGAGATACCCATTGAAAAAACTGATACTGTAGGCATTGTACATGATAAACTTGCTAAAAAAGGTGGAAAACTTCTATTAAAAACCCTTCTCGATCTTAAAAACAATAATGTTCCCCAGATCCCGCAAGATAGAGAAAAAGGAAGCTATACCACAAAAATAGATAAAAAGATGGGTAAGATAAACTGGCATAAATCCGCTGATAAAATATACAATTTAGTCAGGGGAGTCAATCCCTATCCGGGGGCATATACCTATCTATATAATAAACTTCTTAAAATATGGTGGGTAGATATTATTGATAATAATAAGATAATATCAAAACCGGGTACCGTGGTATCAGCCAACCAAAAAGAAGGATTAATAGTCCAATCAGGTAGTGGTCTGTTAAGAATAACAAAGCTACAACCTGCCGGCAGCAGTAAAATGAAAGACAAAGAATATTTAAGAGGCCATGAAATTAAGAAAAACACAATTTTAGGCCGCAAATAATACACATAAGGAGGCCTATTTAAATGTATTTACTCCTTTTAGTAGCTTTTATAAGCCTTTTTTTTCCAATACTTTTTATTCCTCTACTGGTTTTTATGGGATTAATGGTATTGTTTATTCCATTTAAATTTACCATTGACTCGTTTTTTAACCTGTTTGCTGTTCCCAAACAAATATACCAGATCGCAGTTAATCCAGAGTTAAGAAAAAACCACAGCCTGGAACATGCTACCATAAATGTGCTTGAAAAAGAATTTGGATATAACGATCTGGCCGGTTATGCAGAAGAAGACGGCTTTTATATAATAGGTGTAAAAAATCTTACCTATATTGAAGAGGCTGCCAGGCGTGGTCTGCAATTAATGAAAAGAGGAAAAACAGAAATGGCCATTCATGACC
>CAZSTU010000145.1:0-7098 GCA_964609745.1 uncultured Halanaerobiaceae bacterium | reverse complement strand
TATAATTGTTTAGTAATTATGTAAAATATAAGTAATTTTTAATATAGTGTTTATACATTTTCTTGAAACTCAATAATGAATATGATAAACTCTATCCAAAGTAAATAAATTAATTCAATAATGGTTTCAGAAATGAATTAATAAGGAAAGTGGTGAAAATCCGCTGCTGTGGTCGCAGCTGTAACCGGTTTTTAAAGTTTTTCCACTGCCCTGCGGGCGGGAAGGAAATATAATTACTGCCGGAAGCCAGAAGACTTGCCATTATTGTTTACCTCGTGTTTCTCCGGCCAAGAGAAGCGAAGGTGAGCTGAGATATTATCGTCTTTAATATGGCTACCTTCTGCTTGAGGTAGTTTATTTTATTTTTGAAGTAATTATATTTATTAAGAATGTAGATTAATATTATTCAATAGCAAAAAATTATTAGTTTTAAAAAGGTGAAACCAGTTTGTTATTATGGGGAAAGGGGTTATGATATGACCATTAATTATGTCAGGAAGCGGAGTGGAGAAGAGGTTTCTTTTAAGGCTGAAAAAATCGAGAATGCCGTGATCAAAGCTGCCAGGGCGGTAGGAAATGAATCTGAAGAAATAGGAAAAGAAGTTGCCAGAGAAGTAATATCCTATCTTGAAATTTTCTTTGATGATAACGGTGTGCCTGAGGTAGAACAGATTCAGGATTTAGTGGAAAAGGTTTTGATTGAAAAGGGTTATGCAGAAATTGCCAAAGCCTACATACTTTATCGAGAACAGCACAGCAAGATCAGGAATACGCAAAATTTATTTGCAGATGCCATTGACAAGGTAAAGGATTATCTAGACCGTGCTGATTGGCGTGTCAATGAAAATAGTAATATGAGTTTTTCATTACAGGGACTTAATAATTTTGTAGCATCTGAAGTTACCTCTCAGTACTGGTTGCAGGAAGTTTACAGTCGGCAAATAAGGGAAAACCATACTTCAGGTGATTTTCATATTCATGATCTGGGTAATCTCAGTGTTTACTGCTGTGGATGGGATCTGCAGGATTTACTTTTAAAGGGTTTTCGGGGTGTAAAAAGTAAGATTGAAAGTAAGCCCCCAAAACATTTTAAAGTGGCTTTAGGACAGATTATTAATTTCTTTTATACTTTACAGGGAGAGGCTGCCGGGGCCCAGGCCTTTTCTAATTTTGATACATATCTAGCTCCATTTATCTATTATGATAATCTTGAATATGAAGAAGTTAAACAGTGTATGCAGGAATTTTTATTTAATATAAATGTACCAACAAGGGTGGGTTTTCAATCTCCCTTTACCAATGTTACCATGGATCTGGAAGCTCCTGAATTTCTAAGAGAACATCCGGTAATAATCGGAGGAGAACTTCAGGATAAAACATATGGAGAGTTTCAAAAAGAAATGGACATGCTGAATAGAGCTTTTGCAGAAGTGATGATTGCCGGTGATGCCAAGGGCAGGATGTTTTCCTTTCCAATTCCAACTTACAATATTACTGAAGATTTTGCCTGGGACAGGCCGGAGCTTGACCCTGTCTGGGAGATGACTGCCAAGTATGGGATTCCATATTTTTCAAACTTTATCAACTCAGATATGGATCCGGAAGATGCCCGCAGTATGTGTCTTCATCCTGAAGAGGCAATTTTTATTAAAAAAGGAAATGAAATTGAGAAATATAAAATTGGTGATCTGGTGACAGAATTTAAGGGAGAAAGCATTGATAGTCAATGGTCAAAGCCTAATCAAGAAATTAAGGCAATGTCTTTAAACCCCGGGACAGGAAAATTAGAATGGACTAAAATTGATAAGTTTTTAAAGATTCGGGATAATAGATTAGTTACAATTGTAGCAAGAGACGGCAAAACTATGAAAGTGTCTGCTGATCATCTGGTGGGGGTTTATACTAAAAACGGGATTGAAAAGAAGAAGGCCGAAAATCTCACTGAAGATGATTATCTTTTAATCATACAGGATAGTTCTAACATATTAAATCCTGATAGTGAAGTTTCTAATAAAGTCAATATTGATCGCCGGGATCTATCAAATGAAAATATTGAGTTTTTAAGAAATGCAGATTTTACTGTAGTAAAAGTAAAAGATATTGTAAAAGAAAAACTTGATTATCAACAGGATTTTTATGATATAGAATTAGAGAAAAACCACTATTTTGTTCATTCTGATGGCAATATCACTCATAACTGTTGTCGCCTCAGGCTTGATAACCGTCAGTTGCGCAAAAGAGGGGGAGGACTTTTTGGAGCAAATCCCCTGACAGGATCTATCGGTGTGGTCACTTTGAATTTACCCCGTATAGGTTATCTTGCAGATAGCAAACAGGAATATATGGATAGGATTTATCACCTGATGGATCTGGCCCGCGATAGTCTGGAAACAAAGCGTAAGGTACTGGAAAATTTAACCGAGAAGGGGCTTTATCCCTATTCTCAATTTTATTTAAATAGTGTTAAGGAGCGTTTTGATGAATACTGGAAAAATCACTTTAATACTATCGGTATTAATGGTATGAGTGAATCTTTGTTGAATTTTATGGGCAAAAGTATTGCCAGTGATGAGGGGAGAAAATTTGCCCTGAATGTGATGCAGGCTATGAAAAAACGTATGGTTCAATATCAGGAGGAAAGTGATAATCTTTATAACCTCGAGGCTACACCGGCGGAGGGGACTGCTTACCGTCTGGCCCGTCTTGATAAACAAAAATTTGGAGAGGATATTATCTGTGCCAATGAAGAAAGAGTAAAAAAAGAAGGGGCCGAACCCTATTATACAAATTCAACCCACCTGCCTGTCGGATATACTGATGATATTTTTACAGCCCTAAAACTGCAGGATGATCTGCAGTCAGAATACACGGGTGGCACTGTATTTCACGGTTTTCTCGGAGAAAGAATGCCTGATATAGAGAGCACCAAAAAGCTGGTAAAAAGAGTTTCTGAGAATTTTAAACTACCATATTATACAATAACTCCAACTTTCAGTATCTGTCCCATTCACGGTTATCTGCCCGGTGAACATGAATACTGTCCCAAGTGTGAGGCTGAAGCTGAGAGGGATGAAGTGTAAAATGAAAATATCAGGGATCATTAAAACAACGTTAATTGATTTTCCGGGATATATTGCCACAACACTTTTTACCCAGGGGTGTAACTTTAAATGTCCATACTGTCATAATCCAGAATTAATAAAACTTGAGTCTGGAGACGGCAAGTATCTTGATGAAGATTTTTTGTGGGAGTTTCTGCAGGATAGAAGAGAGTTTTTAGATGGTGTTGTTATTACCGGGGGAGAACCAACTATTCAGACTGATTTAAAGGGTTTTCTTGTAAAGGTAAAAAAACTGGATTACAGGGTAAAACTTGATACTAATGGTTCAAGACCTCAGATTTTAAAAGATCTTATTGAACGTGATTTGCTTGATTATGTGGCAGTTGATGTCAAGGGCTCATCTCTAAATTATAAAAAGTTTAGTGATGATACTAATTTTATAAATAAATTGCAAGAAAGTCTTGTTATTCTGGATAAAACAGCTATTACAGTAGAATTAAGAACAACTGTGGTCCCCGGTCTTCATGACGAACAGGAAATGAAGAGAATAGGGGAATTGCTGAAGGATTATGAATTTGACAGTTATACCATACAAAATTTTCGTCCTGATGAAACCTATAATCGGGATTTTGAAAAGATAACGCCATTTACTGAAAAAGAATTGCAGGAATTTCGGGAGATTATGAAGAAATATATTAATAAAGTGGAAATAAAAAATTGAGGAGGATAAATATGTCCAAAGGAAAACAAAAATGTGAGGTATATTCTCGTGTTGTTGGTTATCTTTCTCCAGTTTCTGAATGGAATAAAGGTAAAAAGGAAGAATTTAAGGATCGTGAAACCTATCAGCAGAAGTTTAATGAATTTCCCAGAAAATAGTCAACTATAACTTGAGGGTCCCCAAATTTTGTTTTAAAAATTAATAACAGTAAAGGAGTCATTTATGGATACCAAAAAGATTGTAATTCTAGACAATGAAGTTGAAGCAAAACTTATGGAAGAAGTTCTGGAAGAAGAGGGAATTCCTTTTGTGATACATTCTTATGTCAATGGGCCCTATGATGGTATCTGGAAGTATCAGAGAGGCTGGGGACATATTGAAGCCAGACCTGAATATGAGAATAAAATTATAGAATTATACGAAAAAGTGTGTAGTGGTGAGAGTGAATGATAAAAAACCCCGGGAAGCCGGGGTTTAATATTTTAAATATCTTTATATATAGATCTAAGACCATTTTATCTTCTAAAAAGCAGTTCATCAATTGTGTTAAATTCATATCCTTTTTCTTTCAGGGTGTCGATTAATGCTGGAAGTGCATCTACAGTAGACTGACTATTCATATTATTGTGCATTAAGATTATTCCACCAGGGTGGTGCAGTTTTTGAACTTTTTGTATTATTTTATGATGATTATTACGGGGGGTATTCCAGTCAAGACTGTCTATTGACCAGTTTACGATTTTCCAGTTATCTTTCTTTAATGTTTCTATAGTCTGGTCTAATATGGCACCAAAAGGAGGCCGCAGTAGTTTGGGATATACACCTGTAATGTTTTCAATTTTTCTGGAAGTTTTTTTTATTTCTTTTTCAATGACTGTATTGCTGTCTTTTTCTCTAGAGTTGGGATGTGACCAGGAATGATTTCCCAGTTGATGACCTTCATTTTTAATTCTATTAACAATTTCCGGAAATAATTCTATATGTTCTCCCAGCAAAAAGAAAGTTGCTCTTACATCTTTCTCTGCCAGTATGTCCAATATAGCCGGGGTGTTATTTTCCTCAGGTCCGTCATCAAAAGTCAGTGCAATTCTTTTTGTGCTCTCAGGTCCTTTTATAAAGAAGGTGTCTGGATATAATTCGGCCTGTTTATCCATGATTTCTCTTAAATCTTTTAGTTCTCTTTCCGGCTTTTCTATTTCATGTTGTTGGTATTCTTCTTGTTGGTTTTCTTCGCTGCTGTATTCATCTTTTGACTGATTAATTTCTTCCTTTTCATCTTTCTCTGGTGATTTAGCTGTTGGTAAAAAGATAGAAATTACGATCAGGGCGATTATTACCAGTATAAAAATAATTTTGTAATTCATTTTTCCTCCTGAAAAATCTATTTATTTTTATTTTTATCACAGATGAGAAAAAATATACTATATGGTAGAAGAACAGAAGTAATCTCAGCTGAGATGGTAAAAATTTCTTTCATATTTGAGAAGAATATAAAATTTTTTGCAGGATTTTATTAAAATATCTATAATTATATATAATAATGAATAATTTTGAGGGAGGTGAAATTTGGTTTAAAGTAGTTTGCAAAATTAAGAGTTTATAAAAATTACTCAAGAAGGGAGAATTGAAAATGCCAGAGATGCAGAATGGACAATTAGAGGATAATTCAATGCTTTTTCGATTTTTGAATTTTGTAGAACGTGCAGGTAATCGCCTGCCCCATCCCTTTACTTTATTTGTAATTTTAACATTAATTATGGTTTTGATTTCTTTTGTGACTGGAGTGATGGGAGTACAGGTTGAACATCCCACTGAAGGAACAATTGTACAGGCTAAAAATCTTTTGAGTGGCGAAGGTATAGAGTATATGATCTTAAACTTGCTTGATAATTTTACCGGGTTTAAACCACTTGGTCTGGTATTAGGTATGATGCTCGGTATTGGACTTGCGGAAAAGGCAGGTCTTATGTCAGCTTTCATGAAAAAATTTATGCTGGGTGCTCCAGAAAAGTTATTGCTGGCAGCAATATTTTTGATTGGTATCTGTGGTAATATTGCTTCAGATGCAGCAGTTATTATAGTACCTCCCCTTGCCGGGGCAATATTTTATGGAACAAATCGTAATCCACTCGTGGGGGTGGCAGCGGGTTATGCTGCAGCAAGTGCCGGGTTTACTGCTAATCTTCTCATAGCAGGTACAGATGCCTTGCTGGCCGGAATCACAGAAGAGGCAGCACAGTCCATGCAGAGTGGAATTTCTATATCTCCCACTGTTAATTATTATTTTATGGTAGTTTCTACTTTGATTTTGACAGTGGTGGGGGCCTGGATTACCAAAAAGGTTGTTGAACCACAGGCAGGAAAGTTTAATGCAAAACAGGAGATTGAGTCTGATGATACATTAGAGGTGAGTGAAAAAGAAAATCAGGGATTAAAAAAGGCCGGGCTTGTAACACTTGTTTACTGGGTCCTGGTTGTTGCTGCTCTGATACCGGCAGGTTCTCCTCTAAGGGGAGAAGGAGGGACACTGATACCTTCAACCTTTTTAAGTGGTATTGTTCCCTTTATCCTTTTCTGGTTTATAGCTATAGGTGTAGCTTATGGTAAAACAGTAGGTACAATAAAATCAGAGGCAGATGTGCCGAAGTTAATGACTGAAGCCATGGAAGATATGGCTGGTTATATTGTACTTGTATTTATCATTGCCCAGTTTGTAGAATACTTTAACTGGACTAATCTGGGAATGATCCTGGCAGTTAATCTGGCAAAAATACTAGAAGTTTTAAATGTGACTGGTTTTCCTATGGTAATAGGTGTGATTATCGTAACTATGTTTGTAAATTTATTTGTAGGAAGTGGTTCAGCCAAGTGGGCTTTGCTTTCTCCGGTATTTGTCCCTATGTTTATGATGCTGGAATATTCTCCGGCTTTTGCCCAGCTGGCGTACAGGATTGGCGATTCCACAACTAATGCTATTACACCACTTTTCCCGTATTTTCCCATTGTACTTGGATTTATGAAAAAGTATGATAAAAGTAGTGGAATAGGAACAGTAATATCATATATTTTGCCCTATACGGTTGCTTTTGGTGTTATCTGGATTATTTTACTGGCTATATGGTTTTTTCTGGGACTTCCTCTCGGCCCGGGAGCCAGCATACTTTTGTAAACAAAGATAAGACATTATACAGGCAGGGAGATCAACTTCCTGTCTGTTTAATTTTTAAGGAGGTATAATATGAGCCAAATAGATTTAAGAAAAAAGGCAGAAGAGATTAAAGACTGGGTGGTAGAGATAAGACGAGATATTCACCG
>CAZSTU010000144.1:0-7120 GCA_964609745.1 uncultured Halanaerobiaceae bacterium | reverse complement strand
ACAATAAAAATCATTTACATCCAGGGGCAGGGAAAGTCATTAGAAAAAAATAAAATTTACCCTTAACTCAAACTAAGAGAAGAGGAGGTGGTATTCTCTCAATATATGATATAAGAGGTGGTTTTTGTAAATATCATTTAAGGAGGAGAAGATTAGATGAGAAGTAAAGTTATTGTTATTTTGGTTTTATCCCTGGCCTTAATTTTATCTGGATTTACTGCAGTTATGGCTGAAGAAGATCCACAATATGGTGGTACTCTTCATTTGAGCAATAATACTGACTGAGATACCCTTTACCCAGCATATTGCTTTGGTTTTGACGCCGGTGAGATGGCAGTAAAGATTTTTGATGGTCTGGTAAGATTTGATTTTCATTCAAATGAGTTTTTTCCTGGACTGGCCGAATCCTGGGAAATTAAAGATAATAACCAGACATTTATCTTTCACTTACAGGAAGGAGTTAAATTTCATAATGGTCGTGAGTTAACAGCTGAAGATGTAAAATATACCTTTGACCGTATTTATGATCCCGATATCGCTTCCCCTGGAAACTGGGTATTTGAGATGATTAAGGGAACAGATGCTTACCTTGACGGTGAAGCAGAGGAACTTGAAGGAGTTCAGGTTGTGGATGATTATACAGTCCGATTTGAACTGGAAAAACCTTTTGGTCTTTTTCTGACACATTTAACCCTGCCCTATGGATTAATTGTGCTCTGGGAAGAGGTGGAAGAACATGGTGAAGATTTTAGTTCAAATCCAGTTGGCTCAGGTCCCTGGAAATTTGTTGAATGGGAGCATAATGATAAGCTGGTACTGGAAGCGAATGAAGATTATTGGGATGGTAGACCTTATTTAGATGAAGTTGTCTACAGGGTTATACCTCAGTCTCTGACTGATATTGCAGAATTTGAAGCAAGTAATCTTGATCTTACAGGAGTACCCGTGGAAGAAAGAGATAATTGGTTGGAAGATTCTGAATGGGAAGACTATATTCATGAAATGGCTGAATTGTCAACTTACTATCTGGCTTTAAATAGTGATTTTGAACCACTGGATGAACCAAAAGTTAGAGAAGCCATTGATTATGCTATTGATAGTGAGCAAATTACAGAATCTCTCTTTCCTCATTATGTGCCTGCCAATGATGCTATTCCAAAGGGATTGCCGGGAGGTGCAGATCTTGAAATCAAGTTTGACCCGGCTCGGGCCAAGGAACTTCTGGCAGAAGCCGGTTACCCCGATGGTTTTGATCTTGAGCTATGGGTAAGTGATGGAGATAATCCTGTCCGTGTAGGTGGAGTAATTCAGGCTATGTTAAAACAGGTTGGTATTGATGTTGAACTTGTTAAAAATGACTGGAGTGTATTTTATTCAGCAGTACAGGAAGGGAAGACACCTTCGTATTATCTCTCCTGGTGGGCAGATTATGCTGATCCCTTTAATTTCCTAAAGGCTCTTTACTACGGGGGAGAAAACCGTATAGGTTATGATAATCCGGTGGTTAATGAGCTAATTGATGAAATGGCCCGTACTACTGATGAGGAAGAAAGAGTTCATATTTCAGAAAAGATAATTGATACAGTGAATGAGGAAGACCCTTATGTTTTCCTCCATCATACCAGTTCTACTACAATTAAACAGCCATGGGGAAAGGGAGAGGTTTATCATCAGATGTATACTGCTGATAAACTACTTACCTGGTGGATTGATGAAGAGATAAAAGAGGAAGAGCAATAAGGATTACAAAAGTAGAGTTTCACTTTGTAGCTTTGATAACGGTGCGCTCAAATAGGCGCACCGTTATCAAAATATAGGAGAGGAGACAGTTAATTGTTTCAATATCTGGTAAGGCGGTTGGTTTTTATAGTAACGGTCTTATTTGGGTTATATGTGTCACCTTTATTTTAATGTATATGATACCGGGAGATCCTGTTTTAACAATGCTGGGACAGCACGCTAAAGAAGATATAATTAATAGAATGAGAGCAGAGCTGCGTCTGGATGAACCCTGGTATGTAGAGTTCGGTAGTTATTTGGGAAGAATTTTACGGGGGGATTTAGGTAGATCAGCAATAACTCGAAATTCTGTAACAGCCTCACTCAAACAGAAATTACCCAATACATTCAAAATGGCTTATCTGCTATGATAGTGTCTATAATTATGGGGGAGAGTATAGGTATAATTTCAGCTGTTTTTCAAAACACCTGGATTGATCATTTATCTATGACATTTGCACTTATTTTTATATCAACTCCTGTTTTTTGGTTCGGAATGGTTTTAATATATCTTTTTTCTATGACTTTAGGCTGGTTACCGGTTTCTGGAATGGGTGAAGGTGTTTTTAATATCAGACACTTGATATTACCGGCTATCACGCTGGGTAGTAGATTTGCTATTTGCTGCTTTTTTGGCCCGCTATACCAGATCAGTGATGCTGGAAGTGATTCGAGAGGATTATATACGGACTGCCCGGGCAAAGGGTATAAGAGAGAGGGTAGTTATACTAAAACATGCTCTAAGGAATGCATTAATTCCAGTTGTTACGGTTATTGGTATGAATTTTGCTTCACTATTAAATGGGTCTGTTCTGACTGAAACAATTTTTTCCTGGCCCGGTTTTGGCCGGTTTGTAGTTAGTGCTATAAAAAAACGTGATTTTCAAGTAATTGCAGGTTGTGTGCTTGTTGGCTCTTTTATTTTTGTCTTTTTTAATCTTATTGTTGACATGCTCTATGTAGCTTTGGGCCCCAGAGTCCAGTATGATTGAGGGAAGGGGGAGAGAAACTTATGTTATCTGAGAATAATTTAAAAAAAGAAAATAAAAAAAGTGAATATAGAAAAGGCCGAGGCTTGTGGCAGGATGCCTGGAGAAGATTGAAAAAAATAAGGCAGCAATGGTTGGAATGGTAATGGTGATAATTTTTATTATACTAGCATTATTTGCCCCATTACTGGCACCTTATGATCCTTCTGAAATTGATTTAACAAATGTTTTAAAACCCCTTTAAAAAGATCACTGGATGGGGACAGATTATTATGGTAGGGATCTTTTAAGTTGAGTTATTCATGGCTCGCGTATCTCACTGAGTGTGGGGATAATTGTACAGGTAGTTTCACTGAGTATTGGCACTTTGATGGTTTCTTTTGCAGGTTATTATGGCGGTAAAGTTGATATGATTATTATGCGAATTGTGGATATTGTAATGAGTTTTCCCAGTTTATTACTTACAATAGCTATAATGGTATCACTGGGTCCGGGGCTATATAATGTATTTTTGGCTTTAGGACTGGTCTGGTGGACAAGGACAGCCCGTATTATTCGCAGTGAATTTATGCGACACAGGGAAAGAGAATATGTAGAGGCGGCCCGTGCTCTGGGCCATAATGATTTAAGTATAATGTTCAAACATATTTTACCTAATTGTCTTGCTCCTTTAATTATTTCTTTCAGTATGGGTGTAGCCTCGGCGATAATGGCTGAAGCTTCTTTGAGTTTTCTTGGATTGGGAGCTCAGGAACCCACACCCAGTTGGGGATCTATAATTAATAATGGTTTACAGTATTTGTCGAGTGCTTCCTGGTATTCACTTTTTCCGGGACTGGCTATTGCCTATACTGTAATAGGATTTAATCTTTTTGGTGATGGGCTTAGAGATGCACTTGACCCTAAAATGAATGATTAGATGGGGGTATTATTAGATGAAAGCAATTATTGGAATAACACCTGCACGCAACAAAGGTTATAACAGTTATCAATTACAGAAGGATTATGTAGATTCTATTTTTAATGTCGGGGCTATACCACTTATACTCCCCTATACAGATAAACCCACAAATGAAATTATATCAACTTATATAAATAAAGTAGACGCTTTATTATTATCTGGCGGAATTGATCCCGATCCTCTCATATGGGGGGAAGAAGCGGTACCGGGCATGGGGAGAATAGACCCTCTGCGGGATGAGTTTGAGTTAAAGTTAATAAAAAAGGCCAGAAAATCTTCTCTTCCTCAACTAGGTATTTGCAGGGGGTGTCAGTTAATAAATGTTGCACTTGGGGGTAGTATTATTCAGGATTTTGCAGCAGAAGAAAAGGAGTATTTAAAACACAGGCAAGATGCTCCACGCTGGTATCCTACTCATACCATAGAGATAAAATATAATACTATTTTAAACAGGATTTTTGCTCCCCAAAAGAATATAAGGGTAAATTCTTTACACCATCAGGGTATAAAGGAATTAGCCCCGGGATTAAAAGTCAGTGCTACAGCAAAGGACGGAGTGATTGAAGCTTTTGAAGATGAGTCGGGAAAGATTATGGGGGTGCAGTGGCATCCGGAACGGATGAAAAAAGAAAGTGGGATGTATAAACTATTTAAAGAACTGGTGGAGGCAACTGAAGGGAGTTGAGTATATGCAGTTATATGGGTCAATGAAAATAAATGATGAAAATAATTTAGAGATTGCTGGAGTAGATAGTCTAAAATTGATTGAAAAATACGGAACACCACTGTTGGTTTTTGATGAAAGTGAGATAAGAAATAATATTAAAGAATGCCGAGAAGGTTTGAATAGTTATTCCGGAAGCAGTCAAATTTTATATGCCAGTAAAGCATTTGCCAATAGAACTCTTTATCGAATTTTGCTTGACGAAAATATAAATCTCGATGTAGTTTCAGGGGGAGAATTATACACCGCTCTTTCTGCTGATTTTCCCACTGATAAAATATTTTTTCATGGTAATAATAAACTGCCATCAGAAATAAAAATGGGTCTTGATAATAACATTGCCGGGTTTTTTATAGATAATGTCCAGGAAGCTGCACTGCTGGAAAAAATGGCAAAAAAAAGAAATAAAAAATTAAGAGTTTTTTTGAGACTGAAACCTGGTTTGACAGCACATACCCATGAATTTATTCTTACCGGAAATGATGATTCTAAATTTGGTGTAAGTATTAAAAGCGGAAAAGCTATGTCTTTAGTAAGAAAAATAATAAATGAATACAGCCATCTCGAATTGACAGGAATACATGCCCATATAGGATCACAAATTTATGAAAAAAAAGCTTTTTTAAAATTAATTGAAATCATGACATCTTTTATGAAGGAAGTTAAAGATAAAACTGGATATTTACTAAATGACCTTGATTTGGGAGGGGGCTATGGTATTTCCCAAACTGAGGATGATCCTGATATATCAATTAAAAAACTTTTAGAAGAGATGATTGTTGTTATTGAAAGAGAGTGTAAAAGAAAAAATATTCCTCTTCCAAATTTTATGATTGAGCCGGGTCGTTCAATAGTGGGCACTGCTGGAACCACACTTTATAAAATTGGTATGATAAAGGAAATTGAAGGTATAAAAAAATATATTACCATAGATGGGGGGATGACGGATAACATCAGGCCTGCTCTTTATGGATCTCAATATTCTGCTTTTCTTGCGAACAGGTGTAATGAGAAACCCTCAGAAGTAGTTACAATAGCAGGAAAATGCTGTGAGTCAGGTGATATATTAATTAGAAATTTAGAATTACCACCAGCAGTAACCGGTGATATACTGGCTGTACCCTGTACTGGAGCTTATACTTATGCGCTTTCCAGTAATTATAATGGCATTCCAAGACCGGCAATTGTAATGGTATCCGGTGGTGAGGATTATTTAATAAAAAGAAGAGAAAATTATGATGAGTTATTAAAAGGAGATATTATTCCCGAAAAATATAAAGGTGGTTTAAAATGAGAGAAATAATACGTAAGAGAAAACTGGCTCCGGGTGTGAAAGAGGAAATGCTAAAAGCAAATTTTTGGATTAATAAACTGGATAATCCTCATCAGATACTTTTGAATGAAAAAGAAAAGAAAGATTTTTACTTTAAATCTTTAAAAAGGGCAGAGGAAAAAAATCTTGAGGTGGAATATTGTGATCTAAAAAGCTATCCTGATAGTGTTACTGCTGAGTTTTTGCAAGAAATTATGAATGATTATTCAAATCCAGATGAGTTATATAAAAAAAAGTATTATGATTTTTCTGGGGTAGAAATTAATGAACAAAAAAAAAGATTACTGGAAAAAAGATCTAATCTGTATGAAATAAAGGAAAAAATCAAAGTTAAATGGGGAATTATCATTAAAAGAGAAAATTTAAGAGCATACCCTACAGAAGATGTTTTTGCAGGGAAACCAGAAGCAATTGATCAGGATTTATTACAATTAACTGCCCTATCTGCAGGTACACCTTTGGCTGTTTTACATAAAAGTTTGGATGGAAAATGGCTTTTTGTGCAGTCGCCATTTTATAGAGGGTGGGTTAAAAAAGTCTCTGTTGCCTTAACGGATAATTGCTGTGATGTATTTTATTTTCAAAATGCCAGTGAATTTTTAGTAGTTAAAGAGAGTAGAGTGCGGACAGAACCAAACCCTTTTTTGCCGGAGATATCAAATATATTATTTCAGATGGGAGATAAAATTCCTCTGCTGGCAGATGAAAAAGTTCCTTTTTCATTTCCCCCGGAAAACCAGCAGGCACAGTCTGCAGAAGGCTGTTATTGTGTGAAGATACCGATCAGAGATAATAATGGATATTTGCAATATAAGTCTGCACTTATGGCCCGCAGTTCCGGTTTGAATGTGGGTTATCTTAAATATACCAGAGCTAATCTTATTAAGCAGGCTTTTAAAATGTTGGGAGAAAGGTATGGATGGGGAGGTTTATATGAGAGGAGGGATTGCTCAAGGTTTATAATGGATATATACCGTTCTGTAGGGATTATACTACCTCGTGATGCAGGTCCTCCTCAGGAAAAAATACCACCGGGAAAAACGATAAAATTTTCAGGAACCACAGAGGACAGAATTAAAATAATGGAGGAATTAAAACCTGGAGATCCGATTTACATGAAAGGGCATGTAGTGATGTATCTGGGTGAAGATGGAGGAGAACATTATGTAATTCATGCTGGTTCAGGTTATGCCTACCGGGATAAAAATGATGAGATTCATCCCCGGACAGTACATGGAGTTTTTGTTATGAAAGCAGATCAATTATTAAAATCGGGAAAAGAAACCTATCTAAAAGCCTTTAAACTGGCCCGCAGTTTCGTTTAGGAATGATTA
>CAZSTU010000143.1:0-7125 GCA_964609745.1 uncultured Halanaerobiaceae bacterium | reverse complement strand
ACAAATTATTCATATATTGTAGAGTCTGCCAGCATGACTATACATCCTATACGTTTGACCGGAAATATCATTGGTGTACCTCAAACTTATGAATATCTTGATAAAATGCAGGATAGAGTTATTAGTTTTGTGACAAAGCATTCAAGAATTAATGAAGATCATTTTAGAGAATTAATGTTTCAAACTGGTACTCTGGTTAGAGATGTTGGTTCTGTATTAATTGGAAGTGATGCTGTAGAACATGGTATTATTGATAGTGTTGGAGGACTTAACACTTCTGTCATGAAATTGCGATCACTAATGGAGAATACAGGAGGTATGTAATAAAATGATAAATTATTCAATATATGAAAACAGTTTTGTTTTTGCCGATTGGGATAATTTTGAACCAGAGTTAGAGACTGTAGAATTACCTTCCAGTGGAAAACTTATTGTAGAACGTATAAGTGATAACAAAGTACAGATAATAAAATTGATTAGCTCCAATCCCTCTGATTTTTTGAAAAAAGAATTCCAACCTGGTGCAGTATTAAAAAGAAAGTTGCATTTTGAATGAAATAAATGATAAAATAATATAATATAGCATAGTTATAATGTAAAGCCCTAAAAGGTGATGATATAACTATGCTGCAATTTTTCTCAGGATTACTTTTATTTCTATTGGGTATTCACTGGGTAAAGTGTTCTTTTCAGTTGTGTAGTGATTCTTATGTAGAAAATTTTTTGCGTAAAATTACTGATAATATTTTTATTAATATTTTGCTTGGAATTATTTTAACTTCTTTAATACAGAGCAGTAGTGCTCTTTCTTTAATTTTAATAGGACTTCTTGAAAGCGATTTGATTTCACTAAAATCCAGTCTGGCTGTTATGATCGGAGGCAATCTGGGTACAACACTTACTATACAGATTATAAGTTTACCTGTAATCTCCCATTATAAGTGGGGGTTTTTTCTGGGTTTAGTTTTAATATTATTTTCTCTAAAATATAGGAAACTACGTTCCTGGGGATATATTTTCATTTCTTTTTCAATATTATTTGCAGGTATGAATTTTATGAGTAATAGTTTTTCTACCCCATTGATCTCAATTTTAATCAAAAAAATTGCTGAAGAAAGTAATCTTCATTATTTATATTTTATTTTAAGTGGAGTATTTATTACAGCCATACTGCAGAGCAGCAGTGTTGCGGGAGGAATTATTGTTACTCTGGTGGGTAATAATGTTATAGAATTATATCGCGGAATAGCATTTATTCTTGGAAGTAATATCGGAACATGCATTACAGCTTTTCTGGCAGGTACATGTGCAGGCAGTGAAGCAAAAAAATTGGCAGTTGGGCATTTTTTATTTAATTTAATTGGTGTAATAACAGTTATTTTTATTTACAATGATTTTGTTAATTTAATTATTTTAATGGACTATGAGCCCGCACGCCAATTGGCCTACGCACATACCATTTTTAATGTATTTACACTTTTTATAATAATGCCTTTTTTTAATATCCTTTTAAGTATACTGGAGGGAAAGAAGAAATTATGGTGAGAACAATAATTTTAGGGATTATTCAGGGGTTGACTGAATTTTTGCCAGTGAGCAGTTCTGGACATCTTGTGATATTTCAGTCTTTACTGGGATTAAAGCAGGATAATTTAACTTTAAATGTATTTCTTCATTTTGGTACATTAATACCGGTATTTATTATTTTTTGGGAAGATATAATAGAAATCATATCTTTTAAAAGAGAAAAAAGACAATTGATCTGGTTAATTATAATTGGAACTATTCCCGCCGGGATAATAGGATATTTATTTGATGGTTATCTAGAAAATTTGTTTACCTCAACCATAATAGCAGGTTATATGCTGTTGATTACAGGAGTATTATTATATCTGGCTGAAAGAATTGGCAATACAAAAAAACTTATGGACGAATTTAAAATACATAATGCTTTTTTTGTAGGACTTGCACAAAGTTTTGCTATATTACCTGGAATATCTCGTTCAGGTTCAACAATTTTTGCAGCCTTAGTGCAGGATTTGAATCGTGAAGATGCTGCCCGTTTTTCATTTTTATTATCTATTCCGGTAATACTGGGAGCAACATTTTTGAAAATTAAGGAAGTTAGTGAACTGGGTCTTGTGGGAATTACATATTTAGAATTAATATTTGGTACCGTTGCTGCTGCTCTGGCAGGTTATATTGCAATTAAATATTTATTACATATTATGAGACAGGGAAGTCTTAATGTTTTCGCCTATTATTGCTGGATAATTGGATTGATAATAATTATTAGAGCAGGATTATTTTAAATTATATAGAATTAATTTATAGGGGAGGTGATAGAATGGAAGATAAAAATAAGGAAACCATAAATGTTGATAAAATAAACGAGCAAGAAAAAATAAATGAGCAAAAAGATAAAGAACGCAAAAATGAAATCATAGGTATTCTTCTTATAGCCTGGGGTTTAATCAGTATTTTGGCAGTATTTACCGGTGCAGCGGGAATGGTAGGACAGTGGTTGTCAGAGTTTTATTATTATACTGCCGGTAGAGGAGGATATATTCTTCCTTTTTTAATTATTATTTGGGGTTTTTCACTGGTGAGATTTAAAGGTATTAAATTTAATAGTAGATTATTTGGATTTTTGCTTTCATTTATTATGATTTTAGCTCTTATTCATACAAATTTATTTTCTGATTTTCCTATGGAATATGCCGGGCTTGGTCGTGGAGGCGGTATAACAGGTGGATTAATAACGTGGTTATTTATTAATTTATTTGGGAAAATTGGTAGTTATATAGTTTTTTCCACATTTTTATTGATTGGTATTTTACTTTGGTTTGATATATTTTTGAAAAGTATTTTTCAAAAGATCGAAAATATTACCAGCAACATATGGCCTTCCAGTTTATTTAATAAAAATGATGAATCTGTAACAGATAAAAATCCAGAACTTCGCCGTCTCGAGCCGGCAGAAGAAGTTGCTGTGGTTGAGGAAGAAGATGGAAATAATACAGAAGAGGTTTACGATATTTACGAAACGAGTGATGAAGAAAGCAAGGAAAAAGAAGATAGAGACCAAAAAGATAAATCGTTGAAAAAAAATAATGATGGTGAAAAACAGGTTAGTAAGGATTATAAATTGCCAGGACTGAAGTTGTTAAAAAAATCAGGCAGTCAAAAAGTAAAACTAAATAACAAAACTGAGCTTTTAGAAGAGACTTTAAAAAGCTTTGGAGTTGAAGCCAGTGTAATAGATGTTAATCACGGCCCAACTATTACCAGATATGAAGTACAGCCTGCATCAGGAGTTAAAGTTAGTAAAATAGTGAATTTATCTAATGATATAGCTCTTGCCCTGGCTGCTCCCGATGTAAGAATAGAAGCTCCCATTCCAGGAAAGGCCGCAGTTGGAATTGAAGTACCACATAATGGAGAGATAACAGTAAGACTAAGAGAGATATTAGCCGATAAAAAATTTAAAAAATCAAAAAGTAAATTGACACTTGCTCTTGGAAAAGGGATTGATGGAGAGCCTATTGTGGCTGATCTGGCCAAAATGCCCCATTTACTTATTGCAGGAGCAACTGGTTCCGGTAAAAGTGTTTGTATTAATGGCCTGATTGCCAGTATGATTTATAAGGCCACTCCGGATGAATTAAAGATGATAATGGTTGATCCCAAAAAGGTTGAATTGAGTCATTATGAAGGACTGCCTCATCTTTTTACACCAGTAGTTACAGATCCTAAAAAGGCCTCTAATGTGTTAAAACTGGTAGTAGAAGAAATGGAAAAAAGATATGAACTTTTTTCTGAAAGTGGGACAAGAGGAATAACATCTTACAATAAAAAGGTTAATGATAAAGAAAAACTGCCGTATATCGTTGTTTTAATTGATGAATTATCAGATTTGATGATGGTTGCAGCTAATGAAGTTGAGGATAATATATGTCGACTTGCTCAAATGTCTCGGGCGGCAGGAATACACTTGATTATAGCCACTCAAAGACCATCAGTGGATGTTATAACGGGTTTGATAAAAGCCAATATACCAAGCAGGATTTCTTTTGCAGTGTCTTCTCAGACTGATTCCAGAACCATTCTTGATATGGGAGGAGCAGAAAAACTGCTTGGCAAAGGAGATATGCTTTTTGCTCCTGTTAGCGCAAGTAAACCACAGAGAATACAGGGGGCTTTTATTGATGATAGTGAAATAGCAAGGCTGGTTGATTATGTGAAAGAACAGGCCGACCCTGAATATGAAGTGGAATCGGATGATATAAAAGAAATAGATATTAGCTCAAAGAAAGATAAAGATGAACTTTATGAAGAAGCAGTTAAACTGGTGGTAAAGTACAGAGCTTCAATTTCTATGCTGCAGAGAAGACTTCATATTGGTCATTCGCGAGCAGCAAGAATGATAGATACAATGGAAGAAGAGGGGATTGTAGGACCCTATGCTGGAAGCAAACCAAGGGAAGTATTAATTGATGAAGATGATCTAGCAGAATATCTTGAAGACGAAAAAATTGAAAATGAAAATAATGAAGACGATGAAGACAACAAAGAAGACTCAAATAATAATGAGGGGCAGGACAATGATCAAAGTAAAAATCAGGAAATAGAATCTTGATAAATAATTTGTTTTATGATATTATATAAACAAATGTCAGACAGGTAAGATGTCTTATCTGTTATGATATAATTTGAAGTAAAAGGTGATACATATGACATTAATAAATAAAGATAAACGTCCTTTATATTTGAGAATAAAAGAATATATTGAAGAAAAAATTAATGAAGGCAAATACAATCCCGGGGATAAACTGCCTTCTGAAAATAAACTTTCTGACCAGCTTGATGTAAGTCGGGCTTCTTTGAGAGAAGCACTGCGTGTACTTGAAGAAGAAGGGAAGATTGTCAAACATCAGGGAATTGGGACTTTTGTTAACAAGCCAAAACCCAAATTCAAAAAAGGTATAGAAAAATTAAATAGTGTAACTGAGACGATAGAGAAAGATGGCTATGAGGCCGGTACTGAAAACCTCAAGATTAAAGTGATTAAGCTTTCAGAATCTTTAAAAGAAAAGTTTTTCACTACTATTGGGGATGAAATAAAGGAAGTATTGCGCATAGAGAGGGTACGTACAGCAAATGATACTCCGGTAGTCTACTGTCTTGATCATTTATTATTAAAATATATTGATAATAATTATAAAGAAGAATATTTTAGAAACTCTCTTTTTGAAACTTTAAAAAACAATTATAATATTGAAGTTAGACAGGCTGTGACCAATATAAGCTCTGTGGTGGCTGATAAGTATATTGCTGATTATTTAAAAATAAATAAAGGTGATCCGCTGCTTTTACTTGAACAATATCATTATGATGATGAACATAGAATGATTTTATTTTCACAAAATTATTTCAGAAATGATCAATTCCAGTTTAAGGTTTTAAGAAAACGATGAATTAGAGAAGGAGTGTGCTGGTTGCAAATATAATATATAAGTGATATATTATATTTGTAATTTAATACTTTGGTTTCATTTAAATAATATAAAAAGGGGGTTTTATTTTGTTTAAAAAAGTTTTAACAATTTCAGTGGTATTGGCATTTTCTTTAATGGTGGTATTTTCTGCAGGTTCACAGGTTGCTGAGGCCCAGGGAGAAGATACAAAAGTTGGTATTGTTCTTTCCACAGGAGGTCTTGGGGATCTATCATTTAATGATGCTGCCTACCGTGGTCTGGAGATGGCAGAAGAAGATTTAGGAA
Source organism: uncultured Halanaerobiaceae bacterium (assembly GCA_964609745.1). GTDB lineage: Bacteria > Bacillota > Halanaerobiia > Halanaerobiales > DATFIM01 > CAZSTU01. Next base: position 1,342 of record CAZSTU010000143.1, on the reverse strand, counting down.
TTGAATTTGATTACATTGAACCTTCCGACCCCTCCGAAGATGAAACATCACTTAGACGTTTTGCTGAAAGAGGTTATGACTTAGTTATTGGCGTAGGATTTCAAATGGCAGATACTTTAGAGGTTGTGGCCAGTGAATATCCGGATGTAAAATTTGCTCATGTAGATAATGATTTTGGAGATGATATTCTTGATAATGTTGTTTCTTTGAACTTTAAAGAATGGGAAGGATCCTTTTTAGCCGGAGCACTGGCAGCATTAGTAACTGAAAATGATGTTGTAGGTTATGTTGGTGGTGTTGATTCCGCTCTTATCCATCGTTTTGAAGGTGGATTTTATCAGGGAGTAAAGCACATTGATTCTGATATAGAAGTAAAAAGTAGATATGCTGATTCATTTGGAGATCCTGCTAGAGGAAGAGAAATTGCGCTCGGTATGATTGATGATGATGCCGATGTGATCTATCATGCAGCTGGTGGTACAGGCTCAGGTGTATTTGAAGCTGCTGAAGAAGAAGATATCTATGCTATAGGTGTTGACTCCAACCAGAACTTCGTTGCCCCCGGTTATATTATAGCAAGTATGCTGAAAAAAGTAGATACTGCTGTTTATAATGTTGTTGAAGATGTTGTTGAAGGTGACTATGAAGGCGGACGCAACCTTTATTTTTCACTTGCAGGTGGCGGTGTAGGCCTGACAAGTTTAACCGAACTTGATGTTGAAGAACGTCAGGCCTATGAAGAAGATGAAATTGACGAAGAAGAGCTAAATACTATAAAAGAAATGAAAGAAGAAGTTACCGCTCCTCATGCAGACCGCATAAATGAAATTAAACAAAAGATTATGAATGAAGAAATTGAAGTAGAAAATTGGGGAGAAACAGGCAGACCTGATGATCTTGATTAAGGGATCTTAAATTATATTATAAATTAATGAGGCTCTGCTTATAGCAGAGCCTCACTTAGATTATGCACATTTTCAGGGAGGAATAAGAATGCCAGGTGAAAATGATTATATTCTGGAAATGAAAAATATTACTAAAATATTCCCCGGGGTTAAAGCAAATGATCAGGTTAACTTATCAGTAAAACGGGGAGAAATACATGCTCTTGTTGGAGAGAATGGTGCTGGTAAAACTACCTTAATGAATATATTATATGGCCTTTATAACACTGACGGTGGGGAAATTTATTATAATGACGATAAGGTGAGACTAAAAGATCCTCAGGATGCAATAGAACTTGGGATTGGTATGGTACAGCAGCATTTTATGCTTGTTGATCCTTTAACGGTTACTGAAAATATTATACTTGGTAATGAACCGAGAAACGGAATGAAAATTA
>CAZSTU010000142.1:0-7130 GCA_964609745.1 uncultured Halanaerobiaceae bacterium | reverse complement strand
AATGAGAAAATATATTATAAGAAAAAAGCTTTGAAGAATATAGATGGTTTTGTGGGAAAGATTAAAGATAACCTGGACCTGACTAAAACACAACTGGGACTAATTGTCCCCACTCCGAGTACAGAAAACATTTTAAAAAATGATAATCTAAGCTGGGTAGTTTTGCTTGGACCGAGGATAAAAACAGGTCTTTTGAGGTCTGATTATACCAGACAGACAGGTTTAGTATTAATAACAGATCTTTTACCTGAATTATTGGACACTTTAAAGATAAATAGTTCAGAAAGTACTGGAAATGGATTAAGAGTTGTTGAAAATAGTGATAGTAGAAAATTTATTTTAGATAAATACAACAAAATTACTATAAACACGAATTTGAGAGTCAGCTTTATTCGCGGGTTTATATTGTTACAGTTGCTGATAATCATCTTAAGTATTATTAATTTTTACATGAAATCTGTGATATTGGATCATATTATTGAATACATATTATTAGGTTTATTATTAGCACCAATTAATTTTTTAATTATCTCCAATTTAGGTTTGAATAATGGATGGTTTTATTTATTATTATTGATTATAATTACTTTTTTGGAAGAAAGTTTTATTATAATCAAATATCATTATAAACAATTTAAAGTTTTACTTATTACTTTTATACTGTCAATAATATTAATATTGGAATTACTGGGTTTCTGGAGTTTAATGCCTGATTCACTGCTCGGTTATTCGTCTCAAATTGGTGCCCGTTATTATGGAATTGGCAATGAATATATGGGCCTTTTTTTGGGGGCATCTTTAATATTTATTCTTCTTGTGGCAGAAAATGGGTTAATTGCTGCAAGACAAAAATCTATAGTTATATTATATTTAATATGTATATCCTTGTTTGTAGGTGTGGCGGGTCTGGGGGCGAATTTTGGAGGGGCTATTACTGCTTTAATAATCACAGGGGTCGTCTCCAGTTACTTCTTTCCAAAATGTGGCTGGTTCAAATTGTTATTATTTTTTGCAGGGATATTTATATTAATTGTAATTAATGACTATTTGGGGTTAGTTGGCAATCAAACTCATATTGGCATGGCAGCTTCTGAATTATTAGAAGGTAATTTTACAGAGCTAAAATTAATTGTTTTAAGAAAAATCTTGATGAATATAAAACTTTTGCGCTGGACAATATGGACGAGGGTTTTGCTTGCTTTTATATTTTGTTTATATTTTTTATTTCATTATCCAGTTGGTGTGCTAAAAAATTTTTTTAATAAAACAAGATATTTATCAACAGGATATTATGCTGTTTTTATAGCAAGCATTGCCACAATGTTTATTAATGATTCGGGAGTGGTAGCTGCAGCTACTTTGCTTTTTTATCCTATTTTATCATTATTATACATAATTAATGATTTTACTTATAAATAACCTTTATATGGTAATAATAAATAATAATAGTATAATTCAATATTTAAGATGATAGGGGGTGTGGAGTATGGAAGTGGCAGGTTATAGAATTTACTATATAAGTCAGAACATGGAGGCCGAGGAAATAATTAATCTGGTTGAAAGTAGTATGGCAAAAAAATTGGCGCTTGTCATCCATCAAAATCATAGATTAGGAAAAGACAAAAAACTTCTAAATAAGTTTACAGGTGGTATTATTGCTATAAATAAAGAGGTTGTAATTATAAATCCCAGTCTGGAATGGTCTACAGGTTTAATAAATAAAGGATTTAAAGTTTTCAATAATCTTGATGATTTAAAGTCTGGGGAATATTATAAATTTCAAAAAGAAGCACAACTGGCTGTTGGGTCAAATGATAATGATAATAACTGGAAAAGGACATTGATCTTTTTGGGCATGACAATTTCTCTTATCATAACTGGAGCGTATTTTTTATATCCAACAGTTACTGTAGAGATAGAGCCTGTGGTAGAAATTTTCAGAGAAGAACTCTTATTTGAAGGAAGTCTTGCTTCCAAACCTGAGGAGGGATTGAAACTTCAGGAATTTGAAGTTGTTGTGAATGATAAAGCTATGGTGGACACAACAGGTCGCGAAAGCACCGGCATTGAGGCTGCAAGGGGAAAAGTAAAATTTATTAATGAGTCAAAAAATGAAGTAAGTATTCCTTCAAAGACTATTTTGTCTACAGAAGAAAACATAAAATTTAAAACTTTAAACTCAGTTAGCGTTCCTCCTCTACAGGTTGATTATTTTATGGATGTGCCGGTAGGTATGAAAGCTGGACAGGCAGAAACTGAGATTGAAGCTGTACAAAAAGGCACCATAGGGAATGTAGACACCGGTGAAATAATAAAGGGTGTTGAAAAAGAAGGTGTTTATGTTATTAATTCCTCTCCAACCAGAGGAGGTAAAGATGAAGAAACACCGGTTGTCTTAGAAAGTGATATTAAAAAATTAAAAAAATCACTTGAGGATATAATTCAAAATAGATTGATAGCAAAAGTATACCAGGAATTGGGAGGGGATTACAGGATAATTGAGGAAGAATTAAAACTTGATGAGATGGATTATGAACTAAATGCTGAGATTGGAGAAGCAAAAAAGGTTCTGGAGGGGGAAGGTAGTCTTAAGGCTTATGGACTAATGTTAAAAAATGATGAAATAAACAAAATTTTAAAGGAAAAACTGGAGAAAAAAAGAGAGGAGAAATTTGAAATACTTGATTCTAAAATTGATTCAAGTGGTATTAAACTTGAAAAAAAGGGGGATAAATTGTATAATATTAAAATAGAGTTAAAAACGGCAGGTTTTCCCAGTATTAATGATAACAAGATAGCTAAAAAAATTTCAGGAATGTCCATGAATAAGGTGATTGACCTGCTTAATGCTGATAGTAATATTGAAAATTTTAAAATATCAGGTCAGCGGGATAAGATGCCGCGTTTGAAGTATGCAATTAATGTAAAAACTGAAGAACCGGATGTCTTACCTGTTTTTATTCAATAGTGTGGGGTGAATTATTTTTGAGAATTATGGCCCTTGATTATGGGAATAAAAGAATAGGAGTAGCGATAAGTGATTCTTTAGGACTGACAGCTCAGGGAAAAGGATATATTAAAAATAATAATTTTCAAGATGTTTTATTAGAAATCAACAAATATATTAATAAATTTGATATTGAAGAAATTATAGTTGGTATGCCATTTAAAATGAATGGTTCTAAAGGTGAAAGAGTGGAAAGGACTCAGGAGTTTATAAATTTTTTGAAAAATAATTTAAAAGTAAATATCAGAGCCTGGGATGAAAGATTAACATCTGTTCAGGCTGAAAAAGTTTTATTGGAAGCAGATATGAGCAGAGAAAAAAGAAAACAGGTTATTGATAAAATGGCTGCGTCATTAATTTTAAGTAATTATCTCGAGGCTCGCAAAAATAAGTGATTGGAGGAAATATAATGGCAGAAGAACAGGGTAAATTTTGGATTGATGAGGAAAATAATGAACTGGTTCTGGAAGATGCCGGGGGCGAAGAAAGATTTTACATTGAAGAAGAATTTGATTATGAAGGTAATACTTATCTAGTTTTAATTCCTGCTGAAGAAAATAGTGATTATGAAGAAGATGAAGCATTATTACTAAAATTAGTAGAAAATGATGGAGAGGATGTGCTTTCACTTATAGAAGACGACGAGGAATTTGAGCGTGTAAGAGATTATTATTTACAAAGATAATATAATACTGTTTTCTGAGCTTTCCTTCATTTTATGAGGGGAAGCTTTTTTTATGGACTTTAGAACCTTTATCAAATGTGAAAAAGTTTCTAATATTTTATGTGTATGAAACTGAGAACCCACGTTATGATTGCATAACTTTAAACCCTTTGATATAATAAACTCTAAGTAATCTGAATATTAACAGGGGTTATGAAGGAGAGTTTATAAGGTGAAAAAGGCTGCAATCATATTTTTATTATTTGTATTATTATTAACAGGGTTGATTAGACTGGCTTCTTTAGTACAGCCAGTTGATAGAACAGCGGAAAATGAAATTCACTTTAGAATAGAAAGCGGCAGAAGCACCGGGCAAATAGCTCGCGAGCTGGAAGAAGAGAAGTTAATAAATTCAGATCTTTTGTTTAAATTAGTTGTAGGTATTTTAAGATTGGAAAATTCTATGCAGGCGGGTGTTTATGAATTTAAAAGAAGTGAAAATACTTTAGAGATTATTAATAAAATAGCCAGGGGCAGGGTAGCCAATGTTAGAGTTACTATTCCTGAAGGTTACACACTGGAGGAAGTAGCAGAAATACTATCAGAAAGAACTCTGTATGAGAAAGAAGAACTATTAGAAGCAGCCCAAAAGGATGTTTATGATCGCAGTTATCTTCCGGAAGATAATGAAAGTATACGTTATGTTCTGGAGGGATTTATTTTTCCAGATACTTATGATCTTCCCATGGAAAAGAGACCGGAGGATATTTTTCGTTATTTATTGGATAAATTTGAAGAAAAAGCTCCTATTAACGAATTTGAAAATGAAGATAAGGACGAGTTATTTGAAATAATAACTATTGCCTCTTTGATTGAGAGGGAAGCTAAACTTAATAGAGAAAAACCATTAATTTCTGCCGTCATCTATAATCGTATACAGCTGGATATGAAGTTACAGATTGATGCTACCATTCAATACAGTCTGGATGAGAGAAAAGAAAGACTCTTATATGAGGATTTGAAGGTGGATTCACCATATAATACATATCAGCACAGGGGGCTTCCCCCCGGTCCTATTTGCAATCCTGGAGAAGAGTCAATACAGGCCTCTATAGAGCCGGCTGATGTGGATTATTTGTTTTATTTTGCACTTAAAGACGGCAGTCATATTTTCACTGAAAGTTATCCAGAACATTTAAAAAAACAGGAATTGTTATTAAAACAAGATGAAAATTAATTAGGAGGATTAAAATAGTGAATAAACCTGAATTGCTGGCACCTGCCGGTAATCTTGAAAAATTAAAAATAGCTTTTAAATATGGGGCTGATGCTGTTTATTGTGGGGGTTATCATTTTGGATTAAGAGCTGGAGCAGATAATTTTTCTAAAGAAGATCTAAAAGAAGGCACAATTTATGCTCATGAAAATAACGGGAAAATTTATGTAACTGTTAATATAATTCCTCACAATGAGGATTTGATTGGTTTAACAGATTATCTCCATCAATTAGAGGAAATTGATGTTGATGGTATAATAGTTTCTGATCCGGGTGTATTATATTTAATAAAAGAAGAAGAAATAAAAATTCCCCTGCATTTAAGTACACAGGCCAATACAGTCAACTGGGCCAGCGCAAAATTCTGGAGAGAAATGGGCTTTGATAGAGTTATACTGGCCAGAGAGTTGAGTAAAGAAGAAATAAAGGAAATAAGGCAGAAAAGTAATATTGGACTGGAATTTTTTATTCATGGTTCGATGTGTATTTCCTATTCCGGACGCTGTCTTTTGAGTAATTACCTGGCAGGAAGAGATGCCAATAGAGGTAAATGTGCCCATTCCTGTCGCTGGAAATATCATTTGGTTGAGGAAAAAAGGCCTGGTGAGTATCATCCTATTTTTGAAGATGAAAATGGTGCGTATATATTAAATTCAAAAGATTTATGCTTGATAGAGTATATTCCACAGATTATGTCTCTAAATGTTGACAGTCTCAAAATAGAAGGAAGGATGAAGAGTGTTCATTATGTTGCCACTGTAACAAAAACCTATAGAGAGGCTATTAATAAATTTTATAATAATCCTGAAGAATTTTCTTATCGGGAAGAATGGTTAAAAGAATTAGAAAAAGTAAGTCATAGAGAGTATACAACTGGATTTTTTAACTCACCTCCTGATGGAAGTGACCATAATTATGAAAGTTCCAGTTATAAAAGAGAGTATGATTTTATGGGAATAATAAAGGATTATTATCCTAAAAAAAATTTAGCTTTAGTTGAAGTTAGAAATAAATTTTATCGGGGGGAGACAGTGGAATTTATTGGACCCGGTCTTAAAGTATTTACCACTGAACTGGAATATATAATTGATGATGAAAAGGGAAATCAAATAGAAACTGCACCCCATCCCCGGCAGTTAATAAGAATTCCTGTTTCTGGAAAAGCTGCCCCAGGTTTTATTATCAGACGGCCAAAGGGGGATGGTAATGACTGAAGAAGATACCCACAGGATTGTTATCAGGATACCGGAAGAAGAAATAATTTTTGTGGATATGGTCTTAAAATCCTATGAAGGACTGGCTATGTTGACTATCGACCATGATAGGAAAGGAATTGTTAACCTGGATGTAACTGAAGGTACCCGGGAGCGGGTTTTAGATATTTTGCAAGATTTCAACCGGCAGTTTCCGGTTGAAATTCTAAAAAAATAAATCACTTTTAATCGGCCCATCTCATAAGATATAGGTAGGAGGTGGGCTGTTTGTTATCTGTATTGACCGGATTGCTGCATGGTATTCTGGTTTTAGTCTCATATATAAGGTCCGGTAAGATTTTTCCTGAACCATTGACCCGTGAAGAGGAGAAAAAATATCTGCAGAAAATGAAAGAAGGTGACAGAGAGGCCCGCAATATTTTGATCGAACATAATTTGAGATTGGTAGCTCATATTGTAAAAAAATATGAATCCTGCCAGACAGATAATGAAGACCTGATTTCAATTGGTACAATTGGTTTGATTAAAGGTATTAATACTTTTGATGAAAGTAAAAAAACCCGGCTTGCCACATATGCTGCCCGCTGTGTGGAGAATGAAATATTAATGCATTTACGGGCAACTAAAAAACTAAAACGAGAAGTACTGCTTCAGGAAGCAATTGGCGCCGATAGTGAAGGTAATGAAATAACATTATTTGATGTGCTGGAAAGCAGGGAAGATTCAGTAGCGGATATTGTTGAACAGAGTATTGATCAGGAGAGATTATATGCAAAGCTGACCGAGCTACCAGCCCGGGAACGCAAAGTGCTGGAATTGAGATATGGGTTATATAATAATGAACAGCTAACCCAGCGCGAAGTGGCCGCTATACTGGGTATTTCTCGTTCTTATATCTCCAGAATAGAAAAAAAAGCCATTCAGAATTTAAACAGTCTATTTGCAGATTAAATCTTTCGGGAAGAAAGG
>CAZSTU010000141.1:0-7132 GCA_964609745.1 uncultured Halanaerobiaceae bacterium | reverse complement strand
TATGGGGATTACCCATCGAGACACAATTGATCTTTAATTTTTGATTTTTTAGGTTGATTTCATAATCCTGGATAAAATCTTTGGCACCGGGAATTTTTGCCGGTATCTGTTCTGGAGCAAATTTTGGCTGGCCCATATTGACCTCAACCTGACTTTTATCACCAAAAGTATTTATAATCTGTGGTTTTATTATCCCGGCTTTAGTTTCAATCCTTAATTTATGTTTATTTGTTAAGTTATTAGTAGATAAATAATGGGCAAAACATCTGATCCCATTACCACACATTTCTGCTTCACTACCGTCTGCATTGAAGATACGCATTTTAAAATCATTTTCTGGAGAGTCAGCAGGTAAAACAAGAATTAATCCATCAGCTCCAATACCAAAATGACGCTGACACATTTTAGTAGCCTGTTTGGCGGGTGATTTAAGTTTATGCTCTAAACAATTTATTAAAATAAAATCATTACCAGTACCATGCATTTTTGTAAAAAACATTGGCTAATCACTCCTTATAAATTTACTACTTAATATTTTATGATTCTTAATAGATTTTAACATATTATCTTGAAAAAACGAAATTAAATATCGATAAGCCATTAATGTTGTTATATCAATCAGTAAAGCTATAAAACAACGAATTTGAGTTGGGTTTCATCCATGTATACAGGTATATTTAGTTTTATTAACTACCAGAAATTAACCAAATTTAGAAAAGATACTTCTGGTAGTCTGGATAACCTTTTACCATAGCAATTATTTATTGAAAGTCAATGAAAAAGCCCCCTACTTTTATAGCAGGGGACTGGTTTAAATATATTTTTGCTGTGAAGATTAAACTATAAAATTAAATCTTTGTGAAAATTTATAAGGCTTCCTGACCTGTTTCCCCGGTTCTGATCCGGACTGCATTTTCTACATTGGAGACAAATATTTTTCCATCTCCTACTTCACCAGTTTTAGCTGTTTCGGTGATTGTGTCTACAACTTGACTGGCAAGGTCATCAGGTATTACTGTTTCAATCCTTATTTTTTCTCTCAGTTTAATGTTATATGTCACTCCCCGGTAGACTTCAGTATGTCCCTTTTGTGACCCATAACCTTTGACATTGATAACATTTAAGCCAGTAACACCTGCGTTTTCCAGTCTGTCAATTAAGATATCCAATTTTTCCGGTCTTACGATAGCTTCTATTTTTTTCATTATACACTCCTCCTTTCAGAATTAGAAGTGGATGGTACAAAATCGGGATAGGATACAGTATCATGTTCAGAAGAATCAAGGCCTTCCAGTTCATCATGACGGCTAACTCTGAGACCAATAACTGCATCAATTGCTTTAAACAGAATAAAAGCAAGAGGAAATGTCCAGATGAAAACACCGACAATACCCAAAAGTTGAATTCCTAACTGGGCCAGTCCACCACCATATAATAGTCCTTCTTCCAGGGCAAAAATACCAACAGCAGCAGTTCCAAAAGCACCACAAATTCCGTGAACTGCAATAGCCCCTACCGGATCATCAACATGAATTTTATCAAAAAATTCAACAGCATAGATAACAATAATCCCGGCAATACTACCGATTATTACGGCACCAGCAGAAGAAACATTTGCTGTTCCGGCTGTAATACCCACCAGTCCTGCCAGAGCACCATTAAGGGTCATACTTACATCAGCTTTGCCATATTTAATCCAACTGGTAATCATGGCCATTACAGCACCTGCGGCAGCAGCCAGATTGGTAGTAACAGCAATATCAGCAATACTTAAATCAGTACCAGCAATTGTACTACCGGCATTAAAACCAAACCAGCCAAACCAGAGAATGAAAACTCCCAGGGCAGCCATTAACAGGTTATGACCTGGCAGGGCATTGGGTGAGCCATCCTGATTGTATTTTCCGATTCTTGGTCCCAGAACAATGGCCCCGGCCAGTGCGGCCCAGCCCCCGACAGAATGGACTACAGTTGAACCGGCAAAATCGATGAAACCTAAACTTCCCAGCCAGCCTCCACCCCAGATCCAGTGACCAACAACCGGATAGATAAAACCGGTAATCACAACACTATAGGCTAAATATCCGGCGAAATTGGTTCTTTCGGCCATGGCCCCGGAAACTATAGTTGCTGCTGTTGCCGCAAATACTGTCTGGAATATAAAAAAGGCAGCAACCGGTATATCAAGTCCCAGATTGGAAAATGCATCCTGTAAAAAGAAACCATTAGTTCCAATAAACTGGTTGCCAGCTCCAAACATAAAGGCAAATCCGATAGCCCAATAAATCAAGGAACCGGCGGCAAAATCAAGCAGGTTTTTCATGATAATGTTTCCAGCATTTTTGGCCCGGGTAAAGCCGGCCTCAACCATGGTAAAACCGGCCTGCATGAAAAAGACCAGAACTGTTCCCAAAAGAACCCAGATTGTGTCAATAGCTATGGCGTTACTTTCAGCAGTTGTTTGTGCAGAGGCATTAACAGAAATCAGCAGTAATAATGGTAAAAATAAAAGAACTATTTTTCTTCTCATTTTAATCGTCCCCCTTTGAAAATGTATGGTTTATGTTAGCTTGATGTTATCTTATACTAAATCGGAGACTTTGTAAATAGATTTTAGCGCTAAATACCTGTATACTGGGATTTAGCGTTGTTTTTGAGTAATTTAAATTTGGGGGGGAACAAAAAAATCCTTCCTGTTTTTATCAACAGGAAGGAGGTATAGATGATTAAATATTAATTTAAAAGTCAGGAACTGGGGGAGGTTGAAGTTTGTGCTGGTTTTTTGTTGCCAGGTTATTGACTATATTTTTTGTCTTGATTGAGCCTTCATTGGTTAATATATATTTATCTATTTGTTCATAACTGACACCAATTTCTTTTTCATCTTTTTGATTTTCCCAGAGGCCTGCAGAAGGAGGCTTATTTATAATTTTATCCGGGACCTCCAGTAATTCAGCAATTTCTTTGACCTCTGTTTTAACCAGGTTGCCCAGTGGTTCAATATCAACTCCACCATCTCCATATTTAGTGAAATAGCCCAGTTTAAGTTCACTGCGATTTCCAGTTCCTACTACCAGGTAATTATTAAGATTGGCATAATAGTAGAGGACAATCATTCTTAAGCGGGGTTTAATGTTGGCCCGGGCTATTTTGGTTTTACCATTTATACTATCCGGAAGAGAACTAATCAATGTTTTAAAACTTTTTTCTAAGTCAACAAGATTATAGTTTATGGAAAATTTGTTGGCTAATAATAATGCATCATCTTTATCTTCTGAATTACTGAGACAGGGCATGATAACTCCCAGTGTTTTTTCCGGAAAAGCTTTTTTACAGAGAACAGCAGTTACTGCCGAGTCAATACCTCCCGAGATACCGACAACTGCTCCCTGACAGCCACTGATATCAACCTGTTTTTTAATCCAGCTTACTAATTTTTTAGTAAGGGATTCATAATCTTTATCTAACATATAACTCACCTCATTTCAAGTGGTGGGGTCCAGGAACAAAGAGTTATTTTTAACCGGGAAACTAATTTAATAAATTGAAAGATAATTATCCAGTTCCCACTGATGGACCTGTGCTTTATAGGTATTCCATTCTACCCTTTTGGCCTGGACAAAATGCTCCAGAATATGACTTCCCAGAGCTTCTTTGATAACTTCATCTTCCAGTAAAGTATCTACAGCTTCATTAATATTACCGGGTAGACTTTGAATGCCCAGTTCTTTTTTGCGTTCAGAAGATAATTCATATATATCTTCAACAACTTCTTTAGGTGGTTCAATTTTATTTTTAATACCATCCAGACCAGCTTTTAACATTACAGCGATTGCCAGGTAAGGGTTAGCTGTAGGATCAGGATTTCTCATTTCAAGTCGGGAACCTGCTCCACGGGCAGCAGGAATACGAATTAAAGCACTTCGGTTGGAGCTAGACCAGGCCATATAAACAGGAGCTTCATAGCCGGGCACGAGTCTTTTGTATGAATTTATTGTTGGGTTAGTTATAGCAGTAATTGCCGGGGCATGTTTCAGTAAACCTCCGATGTAATAATAGGCAATCTCGCTGAGTCCCAGATCATCTTCAGGATCATAAAAAGCATTTTGACCATTTTCAAATAAAGATTGATGAACATGCATGCCTGAACCATTTTCTCCCAAAATTGGTTTAGGCATAAAGGTTGCGTGCTGCTTTTGCATACTGGAAATAGTTTTAGTGACAAATTTGAAGGTTCCAATGTTATCGGCTGTTTTTAAAGCTTCAGCATATTTAAAATCTATTTCGTGTTGGCCGGGAGCAACTTCATGATGGGATGCTTCGATTTCAAAACCCATTTTTTCTAAAGCCAGTATAATGCTTCTTCTTGTATCCTGGGCCTGGTCAACAGGAGAGAGGTCGAAATAACCTCCATCATCATCAGGAATTGTGGTTGCTTTTCCGTTATCATCAGTTTCAAAAAGGAAGAATTCAGGCTCTGGACCAACATTCATACTGTAACCCATATCTTCTGCTTCCTGGAGAACATTTTTTAGTACTGTGCGCGGGTCACCTATAAAAGGTTCACCATCCGGAGTGTGTATATCACAAATTAATCGAGCAACTGAACCATTTTCACTTGGCCTCCAGGGAAACAAAGCGAAAGTATCATAATCAGGATTTAAATACATATCTGACTCCTGAATTCTGGTAAAGCCGTCAATCGAAGAACCATCAAGCATAATTTCTCCTTCCAGAGCATCTTCCAACTGTTCACGGGTAATGGCAACATTTTTGACTATTCCCAGAATATCAGTAAACTGCATTCTGATAAATTTAACATCATTTTCCTCAGCTAATTTAAGAATATCTTCTTTTGAGTAATTACTCATTATAATCTCCTCCTTGTAAGTTTAAAAAGCTTAAAATTATTTTTTCTACTGCTATATTATAAGAACTGGAGAGTAAAGTAAATAGCATAAGGTTAGTTAATACCTGTATACCCGTATTACAAATGAAAAATATACTTTTTGTGGTCATATCTCTTATAATTACAATTAATGTTTATAAATTTGGTTATATCATGATGAATAGATTAATGTACTAAAAAATATATATTATTTTGCAGGATAAATTCAAGATTTATCGTAATAGGATATAAGTGGAAAGATAAACCAGGAAAAATACTAATTAGTATGATATTTTTGTGTTCATAACTTTTGTTGTATTAAAATTAGAAATGAAGAGTATAAGGGTATTATAAAGGGGGAAGTATTTATAAATGAATTTAAAGAATGTTTTTGGAACTCATGCTGTGTTTTATTATTATGGATTTGAACATTTAGTAATTAACTTATATCACTACTGTAAAGAAGGAATCAGTAATAATGAGTTAATATATATATCAATGTATCCCGAACAATATGAAAAATTAATAAAAATATTAGACAAAAATGAGCTTGACTGCAGGGCTATAAAGTTCAGAAAGAAAATTTGTTTGTTTAATGAACATGAAAAAGATTTTGATCCAGGAGAGTCCCGAAAAAGATTAAATAAAGAAATTCAATTATCGCAAAAACAGGGTTATAAAGGAATCAGGTGGGTTAGTCAGGCAGGATATACAGTCAGGCAAATTTCGGAAAGAAAATTTATAAGAGAAGAAATGCACTGTAATCAATTAATTAATAATACCAGTTCTTCCTTACTTTGTCTGTATGATTATCAAAAATATAATAATGACCCAAAACAGGAATTATTCAGGCAGTCCTTTAAAACACATGATTATAAACTTTATAAAATGGAATTAACGGAAAGTGAATTAATTTCCCAGGATTAATTAGCCATATTCATTTTAAATACTAATAATATATTCAAAATCACAGTCATGTAAAATATTTTAATAAAAACTAATATCCATTGTTATTTTATCCTCCTTTTCCTCTTTAATATTTTTATCCAAAATAGAGAATATAGTAATGTAAATTATACCAAAAGGAAAGTCGGGATAAATTAGAAGTTTTATCTGCCGCATCTGGGACCAAGTCCAGTCCTGGTTGCGGTTTTTTGTATTTTTTATTTTAATTGAAAGGGATAAAGGATTTTGTTCCTTTTTGTAGAAGAAATAAATATATATTATTATTTTTGTATTTTTGGATAAAAATATATGGTAGCGAAAATAAAATTAATTTATAAAAGAGTAGTTAAACAACCTGAATAATCTGCCTAAACATGAAATAAAAGATTTACAGGAAATAATTAATGTACTTTGAGAAGGTAAAAAATAATATATTTAATAGTGAATATTCAATGGAGGTGGATTTAAGTGATTAAGTATAGAAATTCCTTTATTAAGAAATTGACAGTTGTTCTATTAATTTTATTATCTTTTCTTCTTGTAGCCTGTGAAAATAATAGTGTAAACGGCAATGATGATTTTGAGGAAACCTTAACTTTACATTTTATTGATGTCGGCCAGGGTGATTCAATACTGATCCAGGACCATGCAGAAAATAAAAATATGCTAATTGATGCTGGTGATCGCTGGGATTGGGTTGGAGATAAAGTAGTTTCTTATCTTGCTGGCCAGGACATTGAAACTTTAGAAGCGGTAGTTTCGTCCCATCCACACGCAGATCATATAGGCGGAATGAATAATGTTCTTGAAAGTTTTGAAATAAAACAGATTTATGATAGCGGGTACCCTCATACTTCACAAACTTATATTGATTATTTAGAACTGATAGATGAAAAGAATATTCCTTTTGATACTCCCCGAAAAGGAGATTCCATAGAATTTGGTGAGGGAGAGTTAACTTTTGAAGTCCTGCATCCTCAAGGAGATGTTGAAGAGTATGATCTCAATAATTCTTCAATAGTTTTGAGATTAGTTTATGACAGAATTTCTTTTCTGTTTACAGGTGACATAGAACGTGATGTCGAACAGGAAATAGTTGAATCCAATCAAAATATCGAAACTAATGTCTTGAAAGTTGGGCATCATGGCAGTGATACTTCTACAAGTGATGTATTAATAAATGAAATAGATCCACAGGTTGCAATAATACAGGTTGGCGAAGACAATAATTATGGTCATCCAGCTAATGAGACCCTGGAAGCATTAGAAAATAACAATATTGATATATTCAGAAATGAT
>CAZSTU010000140.1:0-7160 GCA_964609745.1 uncultured Halanaerobiaceae bacterium | reverse complement strand
AATAGAGGTGTAGAAGTTGTTTATCCTAAAAATTTAGAAAAGGCTGATCTTCCTATTATTTCGGCTGATGTATCTAAAATCATACAAAATGACAATATTCAAGGGGTTTTTGACATAGGTGGTAATGAAGATGGAGCCATTTCTCTGGGGAGTATTTCCCGGGAACTGGATGAAGATGATTATGAGATGAGTCTCGTAGTTAATACCATAAGACCTGTAACAAGTGATGTTGACGGAATTATAGAAATGAAGGAAAGAATAGAAAAATACAGCAGGCTAAAATTTGATAGTTTAATATGTAATACAAACCTGGGAAAAGAAACTGAAATTAAGCATATAAAAGAGGGTTTTAAATTGATAAAAAAAGCAGAACAAAAAATGGATATTTCCCTTAAATTTATTGCTGTTTGGGAAAAATTATTACCCCTACCAGCAGATTTTCAGCCAGAGGTGGATATATTTCCTGTTAAACTTTTTATGAACCCACCATGGAATGATAATCTTTAGAGGTGAAAAAATGAAAGAAAAGATTGATTATCTCGATAATCTGAATAGAAAAAAGGATGTTATCATTAATTCTACTCATGATGGTTTAATTTCAATTGATTCAAAGGGAAAGGTGGAATTATTTAATGAAGCTGCTGCTGATATTATGGATTTAGACAGAGAGGAAGTGATTGGGAAAGATGTAAGGGAGGTTATTCCCAATACCAGACTTCATATCATATTGAGAACAGGTGAGACGGAATTAAATCAGCAACAGCATGTTGGAGATACCACAATTATCACCAACAGGGTTCCTGTAAAGGATAGAGATGATCAAATTATCGGTGCTGTGGCCGTATTTAGAGATATTACAGAAGTGAAAAAATTGGCGGAAGAGATTACTAATTTAAAGGAAATAAGAGGAATGCTGGAAGCTATAATAAATTCTACACAGGATGCCATTTCTGTTGTTGATGAAAATGGAATAGGTATATTAATCAATCCTGCTTATACCAGACTAACAGGTCTAACTGAAGAAGATGTAATTGGTAAACCTGCCACTGTTGATATAGCTGAGGGCCAGAGTATGCATTACAAAGTCTTAAAAACAAGAGAACCAGTCCATAATGTAAGGATGAAGGTAGGACCAAATAAAAAAGATGTGATAGTTAATGTAGCCCCTATTATAGTAGATGGTGAGTTAAAAGGTAGTGTGGGTGTCATCCATGATGTATCGGAAATAAAGGAAATGCAGAGAGAGCTGGATGAAGCCAGGCGAATGATAAGGCATCTTAATGCAAAATACACCTTTGATGATATAATTGGCAAAAGTGAAACCATGCAGGCGGTTATAAAACAGGCCCGTAAAGCCTCCACAACACCTGTCACTGTTTTATTGCGGGGAGAAAGTGGTACAGGTAAAGAGTTGTTTGCTCATGCCATTCATAATGCAAGTAAAAGAAGCAAAAATAAGTTTATACGAGTTAATTGCTCTGCTCTTGCCGATAACATACTGGAAAGTGAACTTTTTGGTTATACCGAGGGAGCTTTTACAGGTGCACAAAAAGGTGGCAAAAAAGGTTTATTTGAAGAAGCAAATGGTGGTACAATATTCTTAGATGAAATTGGAAAAGTTAGTTTAAATTTACAGGCCAAACTCCTTAGAGTATTGCAGGAAAGAGAAATAGTTAGAGTTGGGGGAACAAGACAAATTGAAGTGGACGTAAGAATTATAGTGGCTACAAACACCAATCTGGAAAGAGCTATACAGGAAGGGGAATTTCGAGAAGATCTCTATTATCGTTTAAATGTTTTTCCCCTATTTATACCGCCCTTAAGAGAAAGAAGAGAAGATATTAAGCCCCTGGTACATCATATTATACGTAAATTTAATCAGGAGTATGGGAGATCTGTAAAAAGTTGTGATAAAGAGGCTCTGGACAGGTTACATTCTTATCACTGGCCGGGAAATGTAAGGGAACTCGAAAATATAATTGGAAGAGCAATGATTCATATGAGTCTTGATGAAGAAGTAATTCAACTGCGGCATTTTCCAGCACTCGGAGAAAATGATAATCAGTCAGAAACACAGGAGAATGATCTTTTATCTCATTCTCTGGAAGCCCATTCTTTAAAAGAAATTATGAATAAAACTGAAAAAAATTTAGTAATAAGGGCATTAAACAAAACTGATGGGAATAGAACAGAAGCAGCAAAACTGCTGGGTATAGCAGTTAGAAGTTTATATTATAAGATGGATAAATACGGTATTGAATAACTGAAAAAAGTTGCCTGCAAATATTTGCAGGCATGAGTTATGTTGCAGTTTTATATAAACCGCTTATACAGTCTGGTTTGGCTTATAAGCGGTATTTTTATTGGTATGAAAATTGCATTTATTATATAAGGGATATTTAAAAAATAATATTATTTAAAATAATAAAAGGGGGTTTACAGATGGAGCTTTTTAAGAAAATGAAAGAAGAAGGCCATGAACAGGTTATATTTATGCAGGAGAATAAAACAAATCTCAAGGCAATAATTGCCATACACAATACCGTACTTGGGCCTGCTCTGGGAGGATGTCGGATGTGGAATTATGATACAGAAGAAGAGGCAGTTATCGATGCTTTACGTCTGGCCAAGGGCATGACTTATAAATCCGGTATAGCCGGTGAAGATTTTGGTGGGGGGAAAACTGTTATTTGGGGTGACCCTGAAACAGATAAAAGTGAAGGTTTATTCCGGGCACTGGGTAAATTCATTAATGCTCTTAATGGCCGTTATAGTACAGGAACAGATGTAGGTACTACTTACGATGATTTTGTACTGATGAGAAAAGAAACTCCTTATGTAGGAGCCTTACCTGAAGAATATGGCGGAAGTGGAGACTCTTCTATTCCAACAGCTTATGGAACTTTTCTGGGAATTAAAGCCTCCTGTAAAGAAAAATATGATTCAGAATCACTGGAGGGTAAGACGGTAGCAGTTCAAGGACTTGGAAAAGTAGGCAGTAAACTTGTAAAACACTTAATGAATGCCGGGGCTGAGGTATATGCTACTGATATAAATGAGGATTATATTAAATGGGCCAGAGAGCAGGGAGTTAAAATTGTTGAACCTGATGAAATTTATGATGTAGATTGTGATATATTTTCTCCTAATGCTCTTGGAGCAGTGATTAATGATGATACAATAGAACGGTTGAAGTGTGATATTGTTGCGGGAGCAGCTAATAATGTTTTAAAAGAATCAAGACATGGTGATATGCTTCATGAAAAAGGTATTTTGTATGCTCCCGATTATGTTATAAATGCCGGTGGCCTAATTCAGGTTGCAGACGAAATGGATCCCAGTGGTTATAGTGAGGAAAGAACAATGAAAAAGACCGAAAAAATTTATGATCAATTACTTGAAGTATATCGTATATCCCGTGAAAATAATATTTCAACACAAAAAGCAGCAGACCATCTTGTAGAGGAGAGAATTAAAACTATGGCTGCTATTAATACAATAAAAGATGAATAACAAATTAAAATAATATCCCATTAAGGGAGGGATTAAATGTTTAGCACAATAGAAGAATTGCTCAAAAAGGCTGAAAAAGAGCCTGCATTAAAACTGGCAGTAGCAGCAGCTGGAGATGAAGTTGTTCTGGAAAGTGTTAAAAAAGCTGATGAAAAAAATATAATTGAGCCAATATTGATAGGTGATAAGCAAAAAATTGAAACTGGTCTCAATGAAATAAATTATAATTTTAAGGGTAGTATTATTGAAACTGATTCAGACCGTGAATCTGCTCATAAAGCAATAAGCTTGATAGCAAATGGTGAAGCAGACTATCCCATGAAAGGATTATTAAGCACCAAGATTATTTTACAGGCTTTACTTGATAAGCAATACGGACTGCGTAAAGATCGACTATTGAGTTTGGTAACAATGATGCACTTTAAACGTGAGGATAGGATAGTTTTTTTGACAGATGGGGGAATGAATATTGATCCCGACCTTGAGGATAAGGCTGAAATAGTAACTAATGCTGTAGAAATGGCCCGTTCACTTGGCATTGATGAGCCGAAGGTTGCTCCACTGGCTGCAGTGGAAAAGGTAAATCCTGCAATGCCTGCTACAATTGATGCTGCCAATCTCTCTAAAATGGCAGACAGAGGTCAAATTAAAAATGCACAAATTGATGGACCTCTAGCCTTTGATAATGCTGTCAGTCTTGAAGCTGCTCACCATAAAGGAATTGAAAGCAGAGTTGCTGGCAGAGCAGATATTTTGTTGGTTCCTGATATTGAAGCAGGTAATGTACTTTATAAAGCACTGGTATTTTATGCTCAATTGCCTTCAGCAAGTTTGATTTTTGGAGCAAAGGTGCCGGTAGTATTGACTTCCCGGGCTGATAGTGCCACTACAAAATTAAATTCTATTGCTCTGGGTAAGCTGGTAACACTGGGTATGTAAAAAAAAAATTATCAAGGGGGATGTTAATGATGAAAAATGTATTAAAAAAAATGGAAGAATATGATCATGAACAGGTGGTTGTAAATTATGATGAAGAAACAGGGTTAAAAGCGATTATTGCCATTCATGATACCACTCTGGGACCTGCACTGGGAGGCACCAGATTATGGGACTATGATACAGAAGAGGAAGCTTTGGTTGATGTTTTACGTCTTTCCCGGGGTATGACTTATAAAGCAGCAGCAGCCGGTCTTAATCTCGGCGGTGGCAAAGCGGTTATTATTGGTGATGCCGATGAAATTAAGAGTGAAGAACTTTGGAGAGCATTTGGTCGTTTTGTACAGAGTTTAAATGGTCGTTACATTACAGCTGAAGATGTAAATACAACTGTGGAAGATATGTCATATGTGTCCCAGGAAACAGATCATGTAACAGGGTTACCCGGTACCAGTGGAGATCCTTCTCCTGTTACAGCATTTGGTGTCTGGAAGGCCATGAAAGCTGCAGTTGATGAAGTGTATGGAACTCCTGATCTTGAGGGCAAAAAGATAGCAATACAGGGTGTAGGGAGTGTTGGCTATCATCTTGCCAAACATATTAATGAAGAAGGTGGAGAACTGGTAATCACTGATATAAAGCAAGAAAATATTGATATAGTTGTTGAAGATTTTGGAGCTGAAGTTGTTGATCCTGACGAAATATATAGTGTTGATTGTGATATTTTTGCCCCCTGTGCACTTGGTGCTGTAATCAATGATGATACAATTCCACAATTAAATTGTGATATAGTCTGTGGTGCTGCTAATAATGTATTAGCTGAAGAAAGACACGGTGATATACTTGATGAAAAGGGTATTTTATATGCTCCAGATTATGTAGCTAATGCAGGTGGATTGATTAATGTATATGATGAACTTTTAGGCTATGATCGGGAAAGAGCCCTTAATAGAGCAAGTAAAATATATGATAATATTAAAAAGGTAATTGAAATTAGCAAAAGAGATAATATACCTACTTTTAAAGCTGCAGATATTATGGCAGAAGAAAGAATTGAAAAACTTGCTAATGTTAAAAGAAATTATATACCCAGATAGGAGGGTCCAGTATGGAAGAAAATCTAATCCTGGCCATAAATCCCGGTTCAACTTCAACAAAACTGGGTCTTTATGAAGGACGGGATGAAATATTCACTGAAAAAGTAGTTCACAAAGCAGAGGAACTAAAAGATTTCGAAAAAATTACAGATCAAATGGATTTGCGGCTTGATTATATTCTGGATTTTCTTAAACAAAAAAATGTAAATTTAAATAAATTAAATGCAGTTGTTGGTCGGGGTGGGCTTCTTAAGCCCATACCCGGCGGCACCTATAATGTAAATGACAAGATGGCAGAAGACTTAAAGGCCGGGCTTCAGGGTGAACATGCAAGTAATCTGGGTGGACTTTTAGCAAGAGCTATTGGCGAAAAGGCTGGCTGCCCATCTTTTATTGTTGATCCTGTTGTAGTTGATGAATTAAAGCCTGAAGCCAGATTATCCGGTTTGCCCGAACTGGATAGAAGAAGTATATTTCATGCATTAAACCAAAAAGCTGTTGCAAGGAAATATGCTGAGGAAAAAGAAGCAAAATATAAAGATTTGAATATTATAGTTGCCCATCTTGGTGGTGGTATTTCAGTTGGAATACATCATAAGGGGAAAGTTATTGATGTAAATAATGCTTTGAGTGGTGAAGGTCCTTTCTCACCTAATAGAAGTGGTGGGCTGCCCACATTAGATTTATTTGAATTATGTTATTCAGATAAATTTAAGTATAATGAATTAAAGAAAAAATTAGTGGGAAATGGCGGAGTTATGGCTTATTTGGGTACAAATGATATGGAAGAAGTTGAAGAAAAAGTTAAAAATGGAGATGAAAAGGCAAGGTTAGTTTTTGATTCTATGGTCTATCAAACAGGTAAAGAAATTGGATCTTTAGCTCCCATAGTCAACGGAAATATTGATGTAATTATATTAACAGGTGGTATAGCCTATTCTGAATATTTTACAGAAAGAGTAAGTAATATGGTGAAATATATAGCACCTGTAAAAATCTATCCTGGAGAAGAAGAATTGGCTGCTCTGGCATCTGGGGCTTTCAGAGTATTATCGGGTAAAGAAGAAGCTAAAGTATATGAATAAACTTTTAATGAAATTTGGATTTTAATTTAATTGTGATATAATATAAACGTATTTGTATAATTAAATTTCTCCAGCAGAGGGGGTTAACCAGATGGAAGATGTGAAAGAAAAAGTAGTATTTGATGAAGAAAGGTGTAAAGGTTGTAGATTGTGTACAGAGGTATGTCCCGTAGATATTATTCATATGGCTGACAGAATTAATAGTCATGGTTTTCATCCCGCGGAGGTTACAGATCAGGACAAATGTATAAGTTGTGGAATGTGTGCTCAGATATGCCCGGATGTAGTTATCACAGTATATAAAGAAGAATAGAAATTAGAAATAATAGACTTTAATCCAAAAGGAGGTTCAAAAATGGGTGAAAAAACTCTAATGAAAGGTAATGAAGCTGTCGGTGAAGCGGCTATCAGGGCTGGCTGCCGATATTTTTTTGGATATCCAATAACACCTCAAAATGATATTCCAGCTTACATGGCCCGTCGCTTGCCTGTGGTCGATGGAGTTTTTCTTCAGGCGGAGAGTGAAGTA
>CAZSTU010000139.1:0-7195 GCA_964609745.1 uncultured Halanaerobiaceae bacterium | reverse complement strand
AAAAATATTAGATTTATAATTTATAAAAGGCATGGTAATGTTGTTACTGATACTCCTTTCTTTGCCAGATTGATTGAGGGAATTCAAAAAAAATCTCGGGAAAAGAATTATGATCTTTCCATATCTCATATCACCTATAGTGAAAAAAATAAAAAAAATATTATAGACAATATAGCGAACAATAAACATGAAGGATTATTGTTGCTGGCTACAGAAATGTTAAAAGAGGATCTGAAATATTTCAGTAATATAAAAGCACCACTTGTTCTTGTTGATAGTTATTTTAAAAATGAAAATTATGACTTTGTCTTAATTGATAATTTTGATGGTGCTTATAAAGCCACCCAATATTTAATTGATAATTGTCATCAGGAAATAGGTTATCTTCATAGTTCTGTCTATATTAATAATTTTAGAGACAGAAAAAGAGGGTGGGTAGAAGCTCTAGAGGATAATAATTTATCGGTAAAAGAGAAGTATATTTATAGAATAAAATCAACTTTAAATGGTGCATATAGGGATATGAAAAATATATTAAATAAGTCTTCTGTGGAATTACCTTCTGCTTTTTTTGCTGATAATGATATCATTGCTCTAGGAGCAATTAAAGCTTTAAAAGAAAATAATATTAATGTTCCAGAAGATATTTCAATTATAGGTTTTGATGATATGCCTTTTTGTGAAATCAGTGACCCACCTCTTACTACAGTTAGAGTTTATAAAGAAAAATTTGGTGAACTTGGCTTGAAAAGATTAATTGAAAAAATGGAAGGAGCAGATAAAATAAAACAAAAAATTCAAATTAAGACTGAATTAATAATAAGAGAAAGTGTAACTCAGAGAAAAAAAATATGAGCAACTAAAATTTTAATAAAAAATAATAATATACAATAAAAAAATATTGAAATTTACTAAAATATATGATACCTTTTAAGTAAATTATATTTAAAGTAATTTTATTACAGCCGTTCAGTAAACCTGATTATAAGTAGATTTATTGTTAATTTAATTTTAATTATATAAACATTATTCAGTAATATTTAATTATTACATAAAACAGAGGGGATTAGTGTTTTATAGAAATAAAATAACTAACTTCAAGAACAGACAAACTTCTAAAGTTTAAAATTACATAATTTCTTAAGGTGGTGATATCTGGTTTTGTTACAAAAAGTTATATAAAGGTTATGTAAAAAGTAATCTACTAATATCATATTTTAAGGAAGTATTACCTTAAAATATTGTGAGACAATAGAGTTTGGTAAAAAATGTACTTAGGATAACCTTTTAACCGTTTATTCTATTAATTTTATTTATACAAAAAAATGGGGAAAGGACAGTGATTACTGTGACTAAAGTGAATAATGTAACTCAAAAACCCCGGGTGCTGGTTACTTCTGATGCTGAAATTGATGATCAGTGTTCTCTGGTTCGATTTCTTCTTTATGCTAATGAATGGGATATTGAGGGGATTATATCTTCGAGTTCTCAATATCATGCTCATGATCATAATTGGGCTGGAGATGATTGGATGGAGCCCTATTTAGATGCTTATACTGAAGTTTATCCCAATCTGGTCAAACATGATCCCCGATATCCTGATCCTGATTTTCTGAAATCACGAGCACTGCTGGGAAATGTAAAGACTGAAGGTGAAATGGAAGAGGTTACTCCGGGGTCACAACGAATCGTAAAAGTATTGCTGGATGAATCTGACTCTCGTCCTATCTGGATTCAGGCCTGGGGTGGGACCAACACGATTGCCCGGGCTTTGAAGACAATTGAAAAAAAGCATCCTGAGAAAATGGAGCAGGTTGCAAAAAAGATTCGGTTCTTTTTCATCTGGGAACAGGATGAGACCTATCAGAGTTACATACGCCCACATTGGGGCAAATACGAGATACCAACTATTATTTCTGATCAGTTTCTTGCCTTCGCCTATGATAAACAGAGGAGAGAGATACCTCAGGAAATGGAAGCTTACTTTTCTGCAGAATGGATGAACCATAATATTCTTCAAAATCATGGCCCACTGCTGGACCTGTATAAAGCACACGACAATGGTCGTTTCCGGTCTGAGGGTGACTCTCCGGCATTTTTGCATACGATCCCCACTGGTCTTCGAAGTATAGAAGCGCCCGATTGGGGAGGCTGGGGTGGTCGTTTTGTCAGAGTCCGCGAGAATACCTGGCTTGATCCGGTGCCAGAAGAGGGCTATGAATATCCTCAAGGCAGATGGTACACTGGTTCAGCCTGGGGACGAAACCGTTTGCAAGAGGGAATCCCGAACGATAAGGAGTTGACTGCGTATTTTAAACCACAGTGGCGCTGGATTGATGAAATCCAAAATGATTTTGCGGCACGGGCTGACTGGTGTGTGAAGTCCTTTGAAGAAGCAAACCATCCGCCAGTGGTAAAATTGAACCATCCTCTGGATCTGAAAGTTCGCTGTGGAGATAGGGTAGAACTTAGCGCCAGAGGGACTACCGATCTTGATGGTGATGCTTTAAGATACCGGTGGTGGCCTTATCAGGAAGCAGGCAGTTATGATGGTAATGTTGAGATAAAGAGATCTGACAACATTGATGCTACCCTGTTTGTTCCCTCTGATGCCAGGCCGGGACAAACCATCCACATTATTTGTGAGGTGACTGATAACGGTATTCCACCATTAACCCGGTATCAGCGTGTGGTTATGACGATTACAGACTAAATGTGTCAAATGGTATATGAATTAAACCTTTTAGTTTTTAAAAATTAAATTAGAGGGATAAAAATATGAAAAAAATTAAAGAATTAAAGGAAAAAGCTGTTGAAATTAGAAAAGAATTACTCAAAATGATTCACCGTGCTGGTACAGGACATACAGGTGGTTCTCTGTCCAGTACTGATATTTTAATTGCTCTCTATTATGAAATTATGAATATTGATCCAGCTAATCCGGACTGGAAAAAAAGAGATAGATTCATTTTAAGTAAAGGTCATTCAGTAGAAGCCTATTATTGCATTCTTGCTGATCTTGGTTTTTTTTCCAAAAATGAATTAGAAACTTTTTTACAATTTAAAACCCGGTTAATTGGTCACCCAAATAACAAAGTTCCCGGAATAGAAATGAATACCGGTGCTTTAGGCCATGGTTTATCGATAGGAGCGGGCATGGCTCAAGCAGCAAAAATGGATGGAAAAGATTTTAGAGTATTTACTTTAATGGGGGATGGAGAACAGGCAGAAGGTTCAGTTTGGGAAGCGGCAATGTCTGCTGCTCATTATAAGCTGGATAATTTAACGGGTATAATTGACAGAAACAAATTACAAATCACAGGTAATACTGAACAAGTAATGGCTATAGAGCCTCTGGCAGAAAAGTGGTTATCTTTTGGCTGGGAAGTAAAAACAATAAATGGTCATGATCTGGATCAAATTATAAAGACATTGCATAAAATTCCTTTTAAAAAGGGGAAACCTTCTCTGGTAATTGCAGAAACAGTGAAAGGAAAAGGGATTTCTTTTATGGAAAATGATCCCTCCTGGCATCATGGCTGGCCTGACCAGCAGCAATTAGAACAGGGTCTGGCAGAATTATCAAAAACTAAAAAGATACCGGGTGATAGATAATGGTCACTAAAATTTCTAATAAACAGGCAATATGTGAAAAGTTGATAGAGGAAGGAAAAACAGATAAAGATATAATTGTTTTAACAAGTGATTCCCGGGGCTCCTCGTCAATGGGAAAATTTGTTCAGACTCTGCCCCAACAATTTATAGAAATGGGAATTGCAGAGCAAAATTTGGTCGGTCAGGCAGCGGGACTGGCGGCTGAAGGAAAGAAACCTTTTGTGGCTTCTTATGCTGCATTTTTGACTATGAGAAGCCTGGAGCAGATCAAGGTTGATATAGCCTATTCAAATGTTCCGGTAAAAATAATTGGAATTAGTGGTGGAGTCAGCTATGGTCCTCTGGGAATGTCACATCATTCTTTACAGGATATTGCAGCTACAAGAGCAATTCCCAATTTAGAAATATTTATGCCTGCTGACCATCATGAAAGCAGAGCATTGATTTCTAAATTAATAGATTATGATAAACCTGTTTATGTGCGTGTGGAAAGAAATGCTGTTCCCGAAATATATGAGTCAGAAAATATTGAATTTGAAATTGGTCGGTCAGTGACACTGATGAAAGGAGAAAGTGCTGCTATTATTGCCTGTGGAAGAATGGTTTATACTGCTTTGAAAAGTGCAAAAATATTGCAAAAAGAAGGTATTAACTGCCGGGTGATAAATATGAGAAGTTTAAAACCACTTGATCAAGAAGCTATTATTAAAGCGGCTCGAGAGACTGGAAAGATATTAACTTTAGAAGAACACAGTATCTATGGGGGGCTGGGTTCAGCAGTTGCCGAGACAGTAACTCAGAATCACCCCTGTCAACTTAAAATTCTCGGTTTACCTGATCAGCCAATTGTAGCCGGTAGTCCTGACGAAATATTTGCTCATTATGGTCTGGATGTTGAGGGAGTGATAAAGCAGATTAAAATTTTATTGGGTAATTACTCTAAATAATTTTTTGGGATAGCAGAGGAAAGGACTGATTTAATGTATAATTTTATTTTGGCTTTAGATCAGAGTACTTCAGGAACTAAAGCTATCATTGTTAATAATAAAGGGGAAAGAGTAAAGAGGGTGACTGTAGAACATAAGCAATATTATCCTCATACAGGATGGGTGGAACATGATCCTGAAGAAATATATGACAATACAATAGAAGCTATAAAACAGGTTTTAGATAAAAGTTCATTAATTTATGAAGATATTTCAGCTATATCAATTACCAATCAAAGAGAAACTGTGGTCGTCTGGGATAAAAAAACTGATAGACCGATAAGTAATGCTGCAGTATGGCAGTGTCAAAGGGGCAAAAAAATCTGCCAGGATTTAATTAACAAAGGCTATCAGGAAATTATTAAGGAAAAAACAGGTCTTATTGTTGATCCCTATTATTCAGCCAGTAAGATTCAATGGATGCTGGATAATATAAAAGGTGCCAGAAAAAAAGCAGAAACAGGTCAACTGTTATTTGGGACCATGGATTCCTGGTTAATATATAATATGACAGGAGGTAGAATTCATGTAACTGATCCTTCAAATGCCTGTAGAACAATGTTATTTAATATTTGTGATCTGGAATGGGATCAGGAATTATTTGATATATTTGATATTCCAATTCAAATGGCTCCTGAGATAAAAAAATCTGATAATATTTTTGCCTATACAGATAAGAGAAGTAGTATTAAAACTGAATTACCTATCTCCGGGGTTATGGGTGATTCTCATGCAGCTTTATTTGGCCAGGGTTGTTTTGAACCGGGAATGGCTAAATCTACATATGGGACTGGTTCTTCAATTATGATGAATACAGGTCAAACTGCTATTTCATCTGCAAATGGTTTAGTTACTTCAATTGCCTGGGGTGTAAATGATTCAATAAATTATGTCTTAGAAGGAAATGTTCATTATACAGGAGCTACAATAAAATGGTTGATTGATGATTTAGGTATAGTAACAGATGTGCAGGAAGCAGAAATTCTGGCCAGCAAACTGGATAATAATCAGGGAGTTTATTTTGTACCTGCCTTTTCTGGATTGGGAGCTCCCTATTGGGATAATGATGCCCGGGCAATTATTACAGGTATGTCTGCCGGTAGTGGTAAAGCCCATATAGTACGTGCAGCTCAGGAAGCAATTGCCTACCAAATTAAGGATGTGTTGGATTTAATGAAACAGGATGCTGCTGTTAATTTAAAAAAATTAAGAGTTGATGGGGGCCCAACCAATAATAAATTTTTAATGCAGTTTCAGGCTAATATACTTGATATTGCAATTGGTAAAAATCAGCTGGAAGAAGTTTCTGCCCTCGGGTCAGCTTTTGCTGCTGGTCTGGCTTTAGATATCTGGAATGATCTGGAACAAATAACCACCTTAATTAATTTTGATAAAACATATAATAGTAATCTAAGTCAAAGGGAGAGAGAAAAATTATATCGGGGATGGAAGAAGGCAGTGAAAAAAGCAAGAGTTTAAAAATTAACTAGAGATTATGTGGTACTCATGATTAAGATTGGCTTTTAGAGAACAAAATTAGTTTTTCAGTAAAAGTAAATATTGAATTACCCGGGAAGAAATTTATTGTTTTAAGGCTTGCAAAGAAATAAGAATTTATCATTTTAATACAGGAGGATGTAAGTAATAATGATAAATAAAAAAGAACAGATGAGTATGGGAATTATTATGGGTAACAGAGGTTTTTTCTCAGATGATTTGTGTAAACAGGCCCGAAAAAATTTTATACCAGTCCTGAAAAAGGCAGGTATAAAACCGATTATACTTTCCGAAAATGAAAATGTATTTGGAAGTGTAGAATCCAGAAATGATGCCCGAAAGTGTGCGGAATTGTTCAAACAACATCAAGAAGAACTCAAAGGTATTATTGTTACTCTACCAAATTTTGGTGATGAAAAAGCTATTGCTGAAACATTAAGGATGAGTAATTTAGATGTCCCGGTTCTGGTTCATGCTTTTCCAGATGATAAAAATAAGTTGGATTATTCCAACAGGAGGGATAGTTTTTGTGGTAAGATTTCTGTATGCAATAATTTAAGACAGTATGGTATTAAATTCACTTTAACTGAAGCCCATAATGAAGCTCCCGGCTCAGAGTTATTTAGAACTGACCTAAATAAATTTAAAGGAATCTGCCGGGTTGTTGATAAATTGCAGGGTGCCCGTGTGGGAGTTATTGGCCCCCGGCCTGCTGATTTTAATACTGTTCGTTATAGCGAAAAGATCCTGGAAAGAAATAGTATTTCAGTTGAACCACTTGGAATTGCCGAAATAATTTCCGGGGTACAAGAAGCAAATAATAATCGCCAAATAAAGGAAATAAAAGAATATATTGAGACAGGTACTATAGCTGAGAATAAATTAGAAAAAATGGCTGGTTTATTGCAGCAGCTTAGAAGCTGGATCAAAGAGGAGGAACTGGATTCTGTTGCTATTCAGTGCTGGGATTCACTAGAAAAATTTCTGGGTATTACACCCTGTTCAATAATGAGTTTACTGGCAAATAATTACCTGCCGGCTTCCTGTGAAGCGGATGTTATGGGAGCAGTAAGTATGCTGGCCCTACAAGAAGCAGC
>CAZSTU010000138.1:0-7207 GCA_964609745.1 uncultured Halanaerobiaceae bacterium | reverse complement strand
GGTATTCAAAAAATCAAGGATCAATTTGGTTTGAAAACTTGGTATGAAGAAGAACCCTATATGCTTTCCTGGAATACCTCAGTAATGTATATGAATACTCTTGAAGAACCAATGGGAGATAAAGAGTTTAGAAAGGCAATGGCATTTATGGTTAATCAGGAAGAAATTGTGGAAAAAGTATATGGCGGTCTTGTAGAAGCAGCTAATCCTACAGGATTGTTTGGAGAAGGCTGGTTAGCTTATCTTGATGAAGATGTAGTAGATGAGTATGGATTTGAATATGATCCTGAGAAAGCAGAAAAGATTTTAGATGAGGCAGGCTATGTTGATTCTAATGACGATGACTGGCGAGAAACCCCTGATGGTGATCCGATTGAACTTAAAATTATGGTTCCAAGTGGTTGGACAGATTGGATGGAAGCTATAAGAGTAATTGCGGATAATGCTGAAGAAATTGGGGTGAATATTACACCTGATTTTCCCGACAATTCTTTATTTGATAACAGACGCTTCAATAAAGATTTTGATATGATGATCGGTAATTTCCAGACTACATTGAGTTCAACTCCATATAATTACTGGAATGGAGTTGCTAACAAAAATATCCATGGTGAAGAGATTAATAATGGCAACTGGGGAGCATATGATAATCCAGAACTTTTTGAATTAATTGAGGAGTTCAATATGATTCGTGATGAGGATGAAAAACATAAAATTGCTTCTGAAATCCAAAAAATTCTATTAGAAGATATGCCAAGTGTTCCAATCTGGCATAATGGACTTTGGGCTCAGGCTACAACAGAATACTGGGAAAACTGGCCCGATGAAGATGATCCTTATGGTATTCCGGTAACCTGGGGTAATGCTTATCAATTTGGTATGATCGAGACTTTAATTGGAATTGAACCGGCTCAATAAGGCAATTAACAGGTAAATAAAAAACACACAGGTCCGATATTTTTTATCGGGCCTGTGTTTAAGAAAGGAGTAGTAAAAAGTGGCTAAATATTTAGGAAAAAAATTAGTTATTTACATTATTACATTTATTCTGGCTGTTAGTATTAATTTTTTAATTCCCAGAATGATGCCGGGGGATCCGATTCAATCACTAATGTCTCGTTTTTCTGGTATGGAAGGCGGAAGAGAGATTTTAGAAGAACAACTTACTTTATTATTTAGTCTTGATCAACCATTATGGCAGCAGTATATTAATTTCTGGAAGTCAATTTTCACCCTTGATTTTGGTATTTCAATCATTCAGTTTCCAACTCCAGTGATTGATATTATAAAACGTGCAATTATATATGATATTTCTGTTTTATTACCTGCAATTGTATTAAGCTGGATAGTTGGTAACAAACTGGGAGCGCTTTCTGGAACAAATAAGAAAGTAGATAATGCTTCAATGCCGTTTTTTTATTTTTTAGCTTCTTCTCCCTATTTTTGGATGGCTGGAATAGTAGCATTTTTCCTGGGGGTGGTTTTAAACTGGTTTCCAATAAGTGGTGCTTATAGTTCAACTGCTTCACCAGCTTTAACCTGGAATTTTATAAAAAACTTTTTACATCACTGGTTTTTACCGTTTTTTACTATGTTTTTGGTTCAGTTAGGCGGCTGGGCAATAGGTATGAGGAATATGATTATCTATGAGCGTAGTTCAAATTATTCTAAATACATGGAAACACTTGGGGCTTCTAATAAGCTTATCCGTAAATATGGATTTAGAAATGGAGTGCTCCCTCAGGTGACAGGTCTTGCTTTACGAATTGGACGTATAGTTGGTGGGGCAATTACTGTTCAGGTTGTGTTTAATTATCCAGGACTGGGTAAAATGATGTTAAATGCAGTACAAAACCAGGATTATTTTTTAATCCAGGGGATCTTTTTAACAATTGTAACAATGGTTTTAGTAGCAAACTTTACTATAGATATAATTTATATGTTTATTGATCCCAGAGTAAGAGTGTCCTTTACTGAGGAGGTGTAGTATGTTAGAAGAATTTGGAAAAAAACATGAAAATTTATATTATGCATTTACAAATAAAAAGGTTATATTGGGTTTAGTAGTAGTATTACTTATATTTTTATTAGCTATATTAGGCCCGTATCTTACTCAATATGAGTATAATGAATACGCTGGAAAAGGGTACTTACCACCTTCATCAGATCATTATTTTGGAACTACTATTGATGGTAAAGATGTTTTTACCAGAACTGTATATGGACTTCGTTCTACACTTTTAGTAGGTGCAATTGCCGGCACGATGGCTACTTTGATAGGTTGTATTATTGGATTTTTAGCTGGATATTATGGGGGAACAATTTTTGATGAACTATTAATGATGCTTACCAATATTTTTGTTGTAATGCCACAGTTAGCTTTATTGATTGTAATTGCTGCTTTTCTGGAAGTGCGGGGAGCAGTTGTAATGGCAGTAATTGTTGCTATAACAGCCTGGCCCTGGACCGCAAGAGCAGTAAGATCACAGACTCTTTCTTTAAAAAATCAGGAATATGTATCTTTATCAAGAATTTCTGCATTGAATGTTGGTAGAATTCTAAGAGAAGATATTGCCTCAAACATGTTCTCATATGTGTTTATGGTATTTATTCAACAGTTTAATAGTACTATGCTGGCTACAGTTCAGCTTGAATTTTTGGGACTTGGACCAACTAAAGGAATTTCCCTGGGACTTGTTATGCAAAATGCTGTTAACTGGAATGGTATTCAACTTGGAATGTGGTGGTGGGCAATTATTCCTGGCTTGATTTTGACAATTTTAATTACAGCCCTATATTTCATTAATACAGGATTAGATGCAGCATTTAACCCGCGTTTGAGGGAGATGTAAATTATGAGTGAAAATATATTGGAAGTGAAAAATTTAAGAGCATATTATGATATTTTAAAAGGAGAAGTTAAAGCAGTAGATGATATTACATTTAATTTGAAAAAAGGAGAAATTTTAGGACTGGCTGGAGAATCGGGTTGTGGGAAAAGCACCCTGGCATGTACCTTTATTTCTAGAAAAAAACCACTAAAATATATATCTGGCGAGGTTTATCTGGTTGGACATAAAATTATGGAAATGAGTGAAAAGGAATTTAAAAAGCTGCGTCTTAAAACAATTTCTTTAATTCCTCAGTATGCGCTTGATGCCTTTAGTCCTACAAAAAAAATTAAAACTTTTATTAAAGATCTAGCGTATCAGCATAAAATTAAACCTGATAGAAAATTCATGAGTAAGGTAAAAAAAAGACTTGATCTGGTGAATCTTGATAAATCAGTTTTAAATAGATATTCTATAGAACTATCAGGTGGTATGAAACAGAGAGTAATTATGATTATCTCTACTATTTTAGATCCGCAATTTTTAATTGCTGATGAGATAACTTCTGCCTTAGATGTTACTTCTCAACGTTTTGTAGCATCTATGCTAGCCAATTTTAGAGATTTAGAAATTATAAAATCGGCGTTATTTATTACTCATGATTTATCAGTACTTTATCAAATTGCTGATAGGATTATGATCATGTATGCAGGTAATTTTGTTGAAATTGGTTCCACAGATGAAATTGTGAAAAATCCGCGTCATCCCTATACCAGGGCTTTAATTGATTCTTTGCCAAAAGTTGGAATTCAATATAATGATAAACGTTTATCGGGTATCAAAGGAACACCCCCTCATTTATTAAATATTGGAGAAGGCTGTCGTTTTAGAGATCGCTGTTCCTATGTGATAGATAAATGCAGGGAGACACCTGTTAGAGAACAGGTTGGGAAAAATCATTTTGTTTCCTGCTGGAGATGGAAAGAGTTGGGGAGTGATCTTAATGGTTGTAAATAATAATGTTGTAATGTCTGTAAAGGGAGTTAGCAAAATATTTAAAAGCGGAATTTTTAATCCGGAATATACGGTAGCTGCCAAGAACATTTCTTTTGATATAGAAAAAGGAGAAATAATTTCTTTAATTGGAGAAAGTGGAAGTGGTAAAACAACTGTAGGTAAGTTGATCTTGAAATTGCTTACTCCTTCTGAAGGCAAAATTATATATAAAGGTAAAGATATTGCTGAGATTAATAATAAAAAAGAAAGCAGAGATTATTATCGTAAGGTGCAGGGGATTTTCCAGGATCCCTTTGCAACTTTTAATCCTTTATACAGGGTGAATAGAATTTTTGATCTAATTTTTGATTCTTTTGATTTGGGTTATGAAGATAAAGATAAGGCTATCAGGAATGCCTTATATGATGTTAATCTAAATCCAGATCGTACTCTGGGTAAATTCCCCCATGAATTAAGTGGTGGACAGCTGCAGAGATTATTAATTGCCAGAGCTTTATTGATGGATGTGGATGTACTGATTGCTGATGAGCTGATCAGTATGTTAGATGCATCAACCAGAATTGGTGTTCTGAATTTGCTGGTAGAAGCCTGCAAAAAACAGGGAATGGCAGTTATTTTTATAACCCATGATCTTAATTTGGGTTATTATATTAGTGATAAATCATTGATAATGTACAGAGGACGGTTGGTGGAAAGAGGAGATACTGAAAAGGTATATGAAAACGCAACTCATCCTTATACCCGGATGCTATTTGAAGCTGTTCCCGAAATTGGGGAACGCTGGGATCGAGATGAAGAGTTCCTGCCAGAACAGGTGGTTAATAAGGTTGAAGAATTTTATCAAAATAATAGGGGTAAAGATTTTGTAGAAATCGAAAAAGATCATAGTGTACTATTTAGTGTTGATTAATTTAACAGCAAATATATATAATTTTAATCTTTAAGATTATATTTGTTGTAGTTAAAAGAGTAATTAAAATAATATTTATCAAAGGAAGGGGAATTTAAATGAAAAAATTAATTTTTCCTGAGGATTTTGAATGGGGTGCTGCGACATCATCCTATCAAATTGAAGGGGCATATAATGAAGATGGAAAGGGCGAGTCTATTTGGGATAGATTTTCTCACCAAAAAGGAAATATAGATAATAATGATACCGGTGATATAGCCTGTGATCACTATCATAGATACAGGGAAGATATAAGTTTAATGAAAGAAATTGGTCTGGATACCTACCGTTTTTCTATTTCCTGGCCGCGTATTTTACCTGTCGGTAAGGGTGAAATTAATCAAAAAGGAATTGATTTTTACAAAAGACTGGTAGAAGAACTTTTAAAAGCGGGTATTAAACCAGCTGCTACTTTGTATCACTGGGATTGACCACAAAAACTTCAGGATATCGGTGGCTGGGAAAATAGGGATGTTGCTAAGTACTTTAATGAATATGCACAGATAATGTATGAAGAACTGGGAAATGTGGTTCCTCGCTGGATTACTCATAATGAGCCTTTTGTAGTTTCAATGATGGGGCATTTAATTGGAGAACATGCTCCTGGTTATAAAGATCCTAAAAGAGCTTTACAGGTTGCCCATAATGTTTTGCTTTCTCACGGGATGGCAGTTAAAAGTTTTAGGGAGAGTGGTATAGATGGAGATGTTGGTATTACTTTAAATTTAAGTCCTGTTTACAGTAAAAATAGTAGTAAAAAAGATCAAATGGCAAAAGATTATTGTGATGCTTTTAATAACCGTTGGTTTTTAGATCCGGTATTTAAAGGTAAATATCCCAAAAAATTAATGTCATTATATCAAAAAGAATTTGGTGGTTTTGAAATGGAAGCAAAAGATTTAGAAATCATTAGTAGAGATATTGATTTTCTCGGTATTAACTATTATTCCAGAGCTGTAGTAGAATATGATGAAAGTGAACTTCTAAACTTCAAAAATATAAAGATAGAGGGTGCTGAGTATACAGAAATGGGCTGGGAGGTTTATCCTCAGGGATTAACAGACCTTTTACTAAGGTTAAAGGATGAATATACTGAAAAACCAATGTTTATCACAGAAAATGGTGCTGCCTGTGATGATCAGATTGCAGAGGATGGTCAGGTACATGATTCACAAAGAATTGAATATCTGGAAGAACACCTTAAAGCAGCTTATAAGGCAATAAATAGTGGAGTTAATTTAGCAGGTTATTATTTATGGTCTTTAATGGATAATTTTGAATGGGGTTATGGCTACAGTAAGCGTTTTGGTATTATCTATATTGATTATGATAATGATCAGAAAAGGATTTTAAAAGATAGTGCTAAAAGGTATAAAGAAATTATTAGTAATAATGGATTAGGAAGGTGAAATAGAGGTGACGAAATGAAAAAACTATCTTTAAATGGAAAATGGCGTTTAAAACAAAGTGATGAAAGCAATTTTATTAATGCGGAAGTACCAGGCTGTGTGCATACTGATTTAATTAAAGCTGGAGAGATAGATGATCCATTTTATAGAAATAATGAAGAAAAGTTTATGTGGATTGGTGAGAGTAACTGGGATTACAGTCGTAAATTTATTGTGGATTCAGAATTTTTAAATGCGAAAAAACTATTTATTATTGCTAAAGGCATTGATACTCTAGCTGATATTTATATAAATGATAAGAAGGTTGCTTTTACAAATAATATGTATAGAAAGTGGGAGTTTGAAGTTAAAAATTATTTAAGAAAAGGGGAAAATGAAATAAAAATTTCTTTTTATTCTCCCCTGGCTTATTTAAGAAAAAAAGATAAAGAATTTTTTCTTCCCGCCTGGGGTGTGGGTGACTATCGTTTACATGGAGCTGGCTGGCTGCGGAAGCAGCCAAGTAATTTTGGCTGGGACTGGGGGCCAATGCTGGTTACTATGGGAATCTGGAAAGACATTGAACTTATTGCTTTAGATAAGGCTAGAATAGAAGAGGTTAAGATAGAGCAATATCATCAGGAGAGTGGCAGTGTTAAACTAAATATTGATCTTGTCTGTGAAAAAGTAGTTACTGAAAATCTCATTGTAGAGTTAGATTTTTCACTTAATGAAGAAGTAAAATATTATAATAAATTTGAAATTGAAGGTGAGAAAGCAAAGATAGCATTTGAAGTAGATGAACCAGAATTGTGGTGGCCTAATGGAATGGGTGAACAGCCACTTTATGATTTAAAAATATCTATTTCTGAAAGTAATGGTCAAAAACTGGACAGTGACCATAAAAAAATTGGTTTAAGAGAGCTGGAATTAGTAACTGAAGATGATCAGTGGGGACAATCATTTAAATTTAGAGCTAATGGTAAGGACTTTTTTGCAAAAGGAGCTAACTGGATACCTGC
>CAZSTU010000137.1:0-7212 GCA_964609745.1 uncultured Halanaerobiaceae bacterium | reverse complement strand
CCCCGCTATCCTGCTCCAGTTGAATTTCCTCTTTACCTCTCTCTGAGCTCTTTCAGCCATTTTTTTG
Source organism: uncultured Halanaerobiaceae bacterium (assembly GCA_964609745.1). GTDB lineage: Bacteria > Bacillota > Halanaerobiia > Halanaerobiales > DATFIM01 > CAZSTU01. Next base: position 7,145 of record CAZSTU010000137.1, on the reverse strand, counting down.
GCTTTATTTTCATCATCAAGTAATTCAATTACTGCCCCGGCCAGCTGTCCCGGATTGCCGGGTTCAACCTTTATTCCATTATGTCCATTATGGACAAATTCATCCAGTCCGCCGGCAGAAGTTGTTATCAAGGGGGCTTTGGCCGCCATGGCCTCCAGAGCCACTATACCAAAAGGTTCATAAAGACTGGGAAAAACCGCTATATCGGCAGCATCATAAAGATAATTGCGGTCTTTATCACTGATAAAACCGGTAAAATATACTCTTTCAGCGATACCGAGGGAATGAGCCAGACTCATTAAATTCTGACGATACGGACCCCTGCCACTGACTACCAGTTTAACCTGTTCATTATGTGATAAAATTTCAGGCATTGCCTGCAGCAGTATCTGTACTCCCTTTTCCCTTACAAGTCTCCCAACATAAAAAATCATCTTTTCCTCGGGATGAACAAATTGAGAGCGGAATTTCTCCGGGGCCTCATCTTTATAATTCTCTGCTGTCACTCCATTTTTAATAACTTCGATTTTATCCTCCGGGATTTGAAAAAGACCGCGAACTTCATTTCTCATATAATTACTGCAGACTATCACCCGCCAGGCTTCAAAACAGGAGTACCACTCCAGGTCATTAATATATCGCTGCATATTATTGTGCAGGCCCCGGTTTCGTCCATATTCTGTAGCATGAATGGTATAAATCAAAGGTTTTTTTATAGAATGTTTCAAAACCTTAGCAGCCCAGAATACAAGCCAGTCATGAGCATGTATTATATCAAAATTTTTGGACAGGTTTTTAATTTCCAGAGCTCTTTCCAGAAGCTGAAAATTAAGGTGTAAAATTTTTTTAATAAAATCCTCTGTTCCCACTTCAACCCCGCGGCTGCGAAAAATTTTAACACCCGCTTTTTCTTCCCATAATGGTATATTATTATCTCCCTGAGTAATAATATAAACAGTATGTCCCCTCTTAACAAGCTTTTCACTGAGATCCTGAACATGTCGGGCCAGTCCCCCGTAACTGAGAGGAGGATATTCCCAGCTGAGCATTAATATATTCACCATTAATTACCTCCACTTTGGATTTTAATTAAAGCTAATTTTAATATTACCGGTCATTACTTTTTTATTCATTTAGCTAACTTTTAAGAGGAAAATAACCGTATAAAGGTCAATTTTAAAAACCATATTATATACAGTAAATAGAAGGGAGCAAAAAAATGTCTGCAGGATATCTCAGCATAATATTACATGCCCACCTCCCCTATGTGCGGCACCCCGGACATGAGGGAGAACTGGCAGAAGAATGGTTTTATGAGGCCATCACAGAAACATATATACCACTTTTAAATATTATGGAAGATTTAAACCGGGAAGGTGTTAAATACAGGATAACAATTAACCTTTCTCCTCCCCTGATCGCCATGCTTGCTGATGAATTATTACAGCAAAGATATCAGAATCGACTGGAAAATCTAATTGAACTGGGAGAAAAAGAACTAAAAAGAACTGAGGATAACCAGGAAGTACACCAGCTGGCAGAAATGTATCTCTATTTTCTAAGGGAAAGTCATTATATTTTTACAAAAAAATATGAAAATAATCTCCTTCAGGGATTTAAAGGGCTGGCAGAAAGCGATAGTCTTGAATTAATTACTTCTGCTGCCACCCATGCGTATCTGCCGTTATTAAAAACTAAAGAAGCTGTAAGGGCACAGATCAACACAGGTATAAAAACCTTCATTCATTATCTGGACCGTAAGCCGGCCGGCTTCTGGCTGCCCGAATGTGGACAAAATAAAATGGTTATGGATGTTTTAGCGGAAGAGGGAGTAAAATATATTATCTCATCTTCACACGGTCTCCTGCACGCAGTGCCGCGGCCGCGTTATGGGCTACATGCCCCGGTTTATACTCCTGCTGGAGTGGCTGTTTTTGGCCGTGACCGGGAATCATCACATCAGGTCTGGAGTGCAGACGAAGGATATCCTGGAGATTATAATTACCGGGAATTTTATCGTGATATCGGTCATGAACTTGATTATGATTATATTAAGCCACATCTGCCGGGTGGAATCAGGAAACATACTGGATTTAAATACTACAAAATAACCGGTAAAACAGAAAATAAAAAAATCTATGACCGAATAAAGGCAGAAAATAAGGCAGCAGAACATGCCGGGAATTTTCTCTTTAATCGCCAGCATCAGATCCGTTATCTCAGTCAAATAATGGATAGAAAACCCCTGATAGTTTCTCCCTATGATGCTGAACTCTTCGGACACTGGTGGTTTGAAGGGCCGGTATGGCTTAAATATTTTATCAAAAAAACATATTATGACCAGGATGAATTACAATTGATTACTCCTGGAGACTACCTCAAAGAGTATGAAACAAATCAAATAGCAGAACCGGCTGAATCCAGCTGGGGATACCGGGGATACCATGAAGTCTGGCTTAACGGCAGCAATGACTGGATTTATAGACACCTGCATCAGGCTGAATCAATTATGTGTGAAAAGGCAAACTATTATCATGATCTAACACAGCCCTTTTCATCGGAAGAACGCTGTCTAAATCAGATGGCCCGCGAGCTGCTTTTAGCTCAAAGCAGTGACTGGGCTTTTATAATGAAGACAAACACCATGGTCGAATATGCAGTAATGAGGACCAGAAAACATCTTCATAATTTCTTCCGGCTTGCTGAAAATATTTCAGAGAATTTAAATGAAGATTTGCTAAAAGAACTTGAAAACAAAAACAACATCTTCCCCTTTCTTGATTACCGTATTTTCAGCCAAAAAAATACCGCCCATAATAGAGCGGTACTGTCAGGAAGGGAGGTGTAATTTTATTGGGCTTTTTAATCTTTATCTATTTAATCATAAGTTCCCTGATTGTTTTATTAACAATATATTATTTGCAACTGAAGAGGGAGGAAAAAAGACAAATGCAGATTAAACCCCAACCCGTGGACATGGAAATAGCAAAAGAACCTGCTGAAGAACCCATTGTAGAATTTCAAAAACTAAAACATAAGAAAAAGAGCACAAAAAATACTGACAATAAAAACTTTGTCCCCCTGCCTGAAGGCTATAATTCCAATTATATTCATCTTATGGTCCGTGACCCAAACAACCTTTTCTGTTACTGGGAAATAATTGAGGACATTCCCTCACTTATTTTGAGATTATATAATAAATCAGAAGAAGGTTATCAGGATATTAAAATAAACAACAAATCCGGTAGCTGGTATATAAAAAATCTAAAAGCAGACTGTAATTATTATCTGGAAATTGGCAAAATAGAAAATGGTATTTTTACTGCACTGGCCTGTTCAGATGTCATAAAAACACCACCTGACCGACCTTCAATAATTATAGATCAAAAATGGCTCAGTATATCCGGGCTGGAGTCAATTTCCTATCTATATGAAATTAATCCTTCATTATTTTTCCGGGAAAGTCTGGATAGGCGCAGACGGGGAGAAATAAAAGCCTCACATACAATAACTGATAATAAAAAAAGCCCCTGAAATGGGGCTTAAGACTGATCAATTTTTATTTTCCTTTTCAGTACTCTGGTTCCGGTAATAAAAGAAAGCGGCAGCTGCCAGCAAAATAAAGAGCATGTATGAAACTTTATTCAGGAAAAAACTCTGGGCTTCTTTGGAGTCATCCAGTTTTATGGGCTCAGGCCGGGGGAAACCATCATCTTCAGCAACAAGCACCTCTTTTTGTTCCTTTCCTTCAGGAACAACTATATCAATAACTCTTGTAGCATAATTCAGATTTTTATCTGAAGTATCATGAAACTCCCATGAGCTGGAATTAGTCCTTATATCGCGGAAATGATCCGGCCCAAAGGGGTCAAAACCACCAACCAGTAAATATATCCGGGAATTTTCCAGACTCCCCATAATCTCTTTATCAATATTAACTTTAATGGTATTATCGTCAACAGTTACATCAGCATCTTTGATTTCGCGAGGATTATCACCCACATCATTATGAAAATCTATAAAGTCATCAGCATCATCTCCAGGCCGGTAAACCCTTAACCACCAGCCACTCAACTTAAATAAACGGTTCCAGCTAAAATTTTCTACAAAATTAATATTAGCCCCTTCCTGAAAGAGACCCTCACTTCCCCCTTCATCATTATCCACATAAATCTGAATTAAGGGCAGGCTAAATCCAAATTTTCCGTCCCAGGGGTCGGTTAAATTCTCAAATTTGAATTTAAACTGCTGTTTATCATCTTCCTCAATAACTTGAAATTCCAGAAGGTCAAATAATCCCTCTTTTTCACTAAATACTTCACTGTCAGGGTATTGATATGAACCTGGTCCATAATCATCCCCTGCCGGATCTTCTAAAGTATACTCCCAGGCAGCATCATCCTCAGCTTCTGCAGGTTGAGGAGAGAAAATTATGAAAATGAGCACAATACCTATACTTACATATTTTAACAAAATTATCACCTCAATATTGTTCGTCAGTCTGCATGGCCAGCGCTATGGCCCCCTTAACTCCAATATCATCCCCGAGATTTGAAGTTTTTAGTTTTACCGCTTCACCGGTACCGGTGAGGGCATAATTTTTTAAAACATCTCTGCTTCTGGAAAAAAACAGATCCCTGGCCTTTATCACCCCTCCACCAAATACTATTAGTTCGGGATTAAATATATTAACTAAATTGGCAAGTCCCAGTCCCAGATAATATCCTGCCCTATCATATATTTCTACAGCTTTTTGATCCCCTCTGCGGGCAGCTTCTGCAACCAGCCGGGCATTAACTCTCCCGGGCATGTCATCTACCATTTTCTGCAATTCAGGTGCAGACTTATCCCTCACAGCCTCTCTTCCCTCCCGGGCTATGGCCGTTCCGGAGGCAAAAGCTTCCAGACAGCCGTGATTTCCACAACCACATTGAGGTCCTTCAGGATCAATCACTATATGGCCAATCTCACCTGCATTTCCGTTAACACCGGTATAAAGCCTATTATCTATTATTATACCTCCACCAATACCGGTGCTCACCGTAATATAGAGCATATTTTTTACATCTTTACCTGCCCCAAAGGTATGTTCCCCCAGAGCAGCTGTATTGGCATCATTTTGCAGCCTGCATTTTATACCAAATTTTTTTTGTACAAGTTTTATCAGAGGTACATTCTTCCACGGCAAATTGGCACTTTCAATAATTGTTCCCTTTTCTATATCAAGAGGTCCGGGACTACCTATGCCTATTCTAACAATATTATCTTTATGAAGCCCCGCGCTTTTTATTACCGCTGTAATACTCTGATATATATTCTGCAATATTGTCTCTCTACCGCCTTCCACTTCAGTGAATACCTTTTCTCGGGCCAGTATCTTTCCCCTTTCATCAGCGGCTGCGGTTAGAATCTTTGTTCCTCCTAGGTCCAGACCAATATAGGCTTTATCAGGCATCCTTTTTTTCTACCTCCCTTTCCATCCTTTTTAACATAAACTCAGAACCATTAACAATCATAAGGCTACTGAAGGCAATAAAAAAAAGCGGCATTCCTATCCTGGAAAATAACAGTGAACCGGAAAGAACGATAATTAAAATGGTCCAGAAAAAGGAAAATAATAAATTACCGAGCACTATACGGTAAGCCTGACGTAAAATCTGCCAGAAAGTCCACATCGGTCTCAAAACCATCAATCCCCAGAAAACCACCTGATACATGGTAAAAAATATAATAACATAAAAAACCAGTACGGGAAATATTAAATACCATCCCTGATCCCCTATTCTGGTTAATACAAAATATAAATCAAAAATTAATATTCCATATATCAAAAGAGCAAAAACAAATGATAAAACTGCTCGACCAAAATGAGAACGCATTGTGGAAAAAACAATCTTGAAAGAAAAATCACATTCTTTTGCAACCTTCAAACCTATCAAAAGTAATGGGCCCGAAAAAATAAGCGGGAAAATAGATAAATAATATTCTCCGGAAAAAAAGCTGCGATAAGTGGTAAAAAATAAAAAGGAAGCGGCAGTAAACCATATTATACTAAACATAATAAATTTCAAAATATTTCTGCGAAAACTAAACCAGGACTCCTTTAAAACAGTCCATATATGCACAAAATACCCCTCCAGTTACCTCAGTCATTTTTGTATATTATAACATGCAGGTAAAATTAAGTAAAGATATTAAAGCCCCCTCCATCGAGGGGGACTTATAACAGTCATTATTATTGAGCTTTTTCTTTTTTATCTTTTCGTTCTTCTTTATCCTCTTTATTTTTATAGTTTGGTGGCAGTCTATCGCCCATTTTTTCTTTTCGTTTTTTATCAATGGGAGCAGATATTTCCTGCCAGCGGGATGACAGTTCATCAAGTCCTTCAGCAATTTCTTTATCAAAAAGACTGTCTGCACCTTCATGTGTCGGACTGGCACCCGATTTTTCAACCATTTCTTCCAGCTGTCTTGGATTATCAATTATTGGACAGGGAAGAAGTGAATTATCATTAAAGGGCTGTCTGCTTTGATACTCTTTAAACAACGGATTTTGCAATACTTCTTCCAGGCTTTTATCCTTTATGTTATCCACAGCAAAGTGGACAAAGGCACAGGGCTCTACATCACCGCGTGCATTTATGTGGAAATACCTCCTTCCACCGGCAATACAACCACCGCTGAAAGTACCATCATTCCAGAAGTCTGCTATAAAGAGTGGTTTGCTCTGCCTTAATTCAGGTACCTTTTCAGCAAGCCAGGCCCGCTGCTCGGGTGTGAGCATCATATCCAGATTGGGTTCTCTGCCAATTGGGACATAGTGGAATGACCAGGCATATGTTACACCCTTTTCAATTAAGAAATCAATAAAATCTTCATTAAATATTTCCTTTACATTATTGCGGGTAACTGTCAGACTTGCCCCAAAGACAATACCTCTCTCCCGCAGACGATCCATAGCAGCCATTACCTTATCATATACACCCTCACCGCGTCTCTTGTCGGTGGCTTCTTTCCCACCTTCGAGACTGATGGCAGGACTTACATTCCCAGCTTCCAGCATTTTATCTGCCATTTCGTCATCTATAAGTGTTCCATTGGTATACATCATAAAACCAACATCCTGATGTTCCTCAAAAATATCA